>CANPNN010000027.1 GCA_947575475.1 uncultured Pseudoflavonifractor sp. | reverse complement strand
AGACCCCCGCCGGCGGCGCCACCTCCTCCTTCACCGAGGAGCAGCTGCGCACCGTGATCGAGCAGTATAACAGCTACGTGGAGGCTCAGAACGATCCTGACTTCCACAAGGGCAACCTGAAGGGTTACATCGACCTGGAGTACATTGAGAGCCATGACGATGTGGGCATCTGCATCAGCCCCCGCAAGGCCTCTTTGCACCACACCATGGGCGGCGTGAAGATCAATACCGAGGCTGAAGTCATCTCCACCAGCGGCAAGGCCATCCCCGGCCTGTGGGCTGCCGGCGAAGTGACCGGCGGTATCCATGCGGGCAACCGTCTGGGCGGCAATGCTATCGCCGATATCTTTACCTTCGGTCAGATCGCCGGCAAGAGCGCCGCCGGAAATTAAGCTTTTTATCTCGCCTTACTTTTAACGCCGAGCGGCCCGATGGGAAATCCCATCGGGCCTCTCGGCTTTTCAGAAAAGGCTAAAAGGCATAAGCGCCAGATCCGGCAGGCTTTCGCCCCGACAGGCTCCGCAATGCGGCCCATTGCCTTTTTCCCCCTTACTATAAAAGGATCACGCCTCCGTTTTCCTCCGCTGCTCCCGGTGAACACTTCCCACACTGACCAAAACACTGGCCAGAAGCAGGACGATCCCTACCGCCGCCAGGGCCATACCGGAGCGAATGTCTCCCGTCTTCTCCGCCACAAGTCCCACCAGCGCAGGGGTAATGGTCCCCCCTATAGCCCCGATAAAATTCATCACGCCACAGCCCAGGTCGCTGCCTTTAATACAGTCGCTGCCAAAAGCAAAGGCGGTGGGATAGAGGGTCGCCATAAAAGCTCCCACCCCGCACAGTCCCAGCACCACCGCCCAGGAGGTCTCCACCGAGATCATCCACAGATAGCATACCAGCAATCCCAGCACGTCCACCACCAGTATGGCATTCCGGGATACTCTGCCCGTCAGCACGGCGCCCAAGGCCCGGCCCGCGAACATCACCAGCCATAAAAGGCCGCTCATCAGTTGGGCCAGTTGATGGTCCAGCACTCCCGCATCCTGGAAATAAGTGACAAGCCACCCCATAATAGTATACTCTACCGACAGATAAAAGAAGATCATCAGCGTTCCCAGCCAAAACCGGCGATTGCGCAGAAAGCTCCAATCCGCTCCCCGCACACTACCGCCCTCCGTCTCCGGCGGCATGGGCATTCGGGCATAGATAGCCATCTGTCCCAGGCATAGTACACACAAAAAGCCCGTCATCACCCGCCAGCCCTGGACCGGCCATATACCGGTGCACAGCGTCAGCGCCAAGGGCGTCAGAAAGGCCCCTATGGCGTAGCTTCCGTGGAGCAGGTTAAACCCCCGGGTGGCCTTCTCCCCCGGAAGGGTGGAGATCACCGTATTGGCAAAATTGGCGATCCCTCCTCCTGCCGCCCCCTCCAAAAGGCAAATGACCACCAACACCCCCACTCCCCCCAGGCCGCTGGTCAGAACAAAATAACTCACCACCGCCCAGGAGGTCATGAGCAGGATCCCCCTTTTCCGCCCCAAATACAGCACCAGAAGCCCTGAGCCCAGCATAGCGGCCATGTTGCCCACCGACCGGCTGGATAAAAGCATCCCAGCCGTCTCATAGCTCAGGCCATAGACCTGTCTCAAACGGGGAAGAAGCGCCCCAAACAGGGCGGTCCATCCGCTGAGAAAGTAGGCCAACAGCATATTTTTCAGGAGACGGTCCTCCTGTCTCTCCTGCTCTGCTCGATCCGTTATCGGTTTCAATCTCCCATCTCCTTTTCCGTTTCTCCCGGAGTACCGGCGGCGTCAGCCGTATCTGAAGCGGCAATTCCCTTTCCTCCATATTCCGCTTCTCTTTTCATTTAATATGTATTTTTAAGTGTACCTTTTTCCCGCCGGTTTTGCAAGGCCCATGCGCCCTTTTCATACTTTATATCAGCTGGGTCTTTTTTATCTTGTATACTTGTAGACAAGTTGCGGCAAATGTGGTATTCTACCCTTGATCAACACAGACAAAGGAGGCTTTCCCCATGAAAATGACGTTCCGCTGGTATGGCTCCCAAAGCGACCGCATCACCCTCAAACAGATCCGGCAGATCCCCGGTATGTCCGGTCTTATGGGCGTTCTGGACTATAAGGCCGCAGGAGAGGTCTGGACCGAGGAGGAGATCGAGTCCTACATCAGCGAGGTCCACGCCGCCGGCCTTGCGTGTGAGGTCATTGAGTCGGTCAATGTCCACGAGGACATAAAGATGGGCCTTCCCTCCCGGGATAAATACATCGAAAACTACTGTATCACTATCCGCAATTTGGCCAAATATGGAGTCAAGGTCATCGTCTACAACTTCATGCCTGTTTTTGACTGGCTGCGCACCGACCTTGCCCGCCTCATCCCAGAGGACGGCTCCAACAGTCTCTATTTCGACGAGGCTGAACTGGGCGATATGGGCCCGCTGGAGTAGGTGAATAATACCATTTAGAATGCCAAGGTCTTTACCCTCCACGGTTGGGAGCCGGCCCGTCTTGCCGAGCTGGAAACTACTCTGGAGAGATATCGGTCTATTACTCCCGATGACCTGCGGGCCAATTTCAAGTACTTCCTGGACGGGATCATCCCCACCTGCGAGGAGTGCGGCGTTAAAATGGCCTGCCACCCCGACGACCCCGCCTGGCCTATCTTTGGCCTGCCCCGGATCACCCACAGCCAGGAAGATTTTGACAAAATGGTAAAGCTTCACGACTCCCCCTGCAACACCCTGTGCCTGTGTACCGGCTCCCTTGGCTCCGACCCGGCCAACGACCTGCCCTCCATCATCCGCCATTTTGGAAAGATGGGGCGCATCGGCTGCCTTCACATCCGCAATGTAAAGCACCTGGGCCCCCACAAATTCCGGGAGGCCGCCCACCTCAGCTCCACCGGAGACCTGGACCTATATGAGATCATGAAGGCGGTCCACGACGTCTGTCCCGACACCTATATCCGCCCTGACCACGGCCGGATGATCTGGGACGAGGTAGGCCGTCCCGGCTATGGGCTGTATGACCGGGCCCTGGGGGCCTGCTATCTGAACGGTCTTTGGGAGGCCATCGAAAAATCGTCCAAATAAAGGGGAGGATACCATGAAACTTTGTTATGAAGGTCTGAAAAACCGCAGCGCCTGGGAACAGGCCGGGATCAAGCTTCCCGGCTTCGACTGGGCCGAAATGCGGGCTGAGACGGCAAGCGATCCCACCTGGGTCCACTTTGGGGCGGGCAACATCTTCCGCGGCTTCATCGCCGGACTTCAACAGCGGCTTTTGGAGCAGGGGCTGGTAAAGGGCGGCATCATCGCCGCCGACACCTTTGACTATGACATTATTGACAAAATATACGCCCCTTTTGACAATATGACCCTGATGGTGAGCCTGCTCCCCGACGGCTCCATGAAAAAGGAGGTCCTTGCCTCCATCGCCGGTGGGCTTCGGGCCGGAAACGCCTACCCCCAGGACCTGGACGCCCTGCGGGCCGCTTTCCGCAGTCCCTCTCTTCAAATGGTCAGCTTCACTATCACCGAGAAGGGCTACGCTCTCACCAACCTCCAGGGGGAGTTCTTTCCCTTTGTTCAGGCAGATTTTGAACATGGCCCCGCAAACTGCTCCCACGCCATGAGCATGGTGGCCGCTCTTCTTCTGGAGCGGTGGAACGCCGGAGGGTCCCCCATCGCCATGGTCAGCATGGATAACTGCTCCCACAACGGAGAAAAGCTGAAAAGCAGTATCCTCACCGTGGTGGAAAAGTGGCAGGAGAGAGGCTTTCTCCCCGACTCCTTTGTGGATTGGGTGCGGGATGAGAAGAAAGTCTCTTTCCCCTGGTCTATGATCGACAAGATCACTCCGCGCCCTTCCAAGGTGGTGGAGAAGGCCCTCGCCGACGCCGGCGTTGAGGACATGTCCCCCATCGTCACCGCCAAAAACACTTTTATCGCTCCCTTTGTCAACGCCGAAGAGCCCCAGTACCTGGTCATTGAGGACCGCTTCCCCAACGGCCGCCCCCCGCTGGAGCGGGCAGGGGTCTACCTCACTGACCGGGATACGGTAAACAACACCGAAAAAATGAAGGTGACCACCTGCCTCAACCCCCTTCACACCGCCCTGGCGGTGTACGGCTGCCTGCTGGGCTATGACTCCATCGCCGCCGAAATGAAGGACCCCCAGCTGGTGGCTCTTATTGAAAAGATCGGCTATACGGAGGGCATTCCTGTGGTGGTGGATCCCAAGATCCTAAGCCCCATTGCCTTTATCCATGAGGTCATCGACCAGAGGCTGCCCAACCCCTTTATCCCCGACGCTCCCCAGCGCATCGCCACTGACACCAGCCAGAAGGTAGCGATCCGCTATGGCGAGACCATCAAAAGCTACCTCTCCCGCCCCGATCTGGACCCGGGCCAACTCACCTATATCCCCCTGGCCATCGCCGGTTGGCTGCGGTACCTGCTGGCGGTGGACGATACCGGCAGCCCCATGGAGTGCAGCCCCGACCCCATGCTGGATACCCTGCAGGCCCAGCTCCGCGGGGTGACTCTGGGAGACCCGGACAGTGTGGCGGGCAAGCTCCCCCTCATCCTCTCCAACCCCGCCATCTTTGGGGTCGACCTGATCAGCGTGGGATTGGCCGGCAAGATCGAGGCTTTCCTGCGGGAGATGCTCTCCGGCCCCGGGGCCGTGCGCTCCACCCTGCAAAAGCACCTTGGCTGACCCGGTACAAGGAGGTACGCCCATGCGTCTTTTGCAGCGTTTGCCCCGGGAGACCGGCCGGGACTACGCCCTTCGCTCCATCAAGGAGAATATCATCTCCCTGGACCTGGCCCCCGGCAGTTCCATCAGCGAAAATGAGCTGGCCTCTGAGCTGGGTCTCTCCCGCACCCCGATACGGGAGGCCCTTATTGAGCTGGCAAAGGTAAAGATCATCACAGTCGCCCCCCAGAAAAAAAGTCTGGTGGCTCCCATTGACTATGATCTGGTAGAGGAGTCCCGGTTTGCGCGAAAGGTATTGGAGTGCGCCGTAGCCGAGCTGGCCTGCACCATAGCTACCGGGGAGGAGGAGGCCCTTCTGGAGGAGAATGTTTGCCTTCAAACCTTCTATCTGGAGCACTTTGATCCCCTGCAGCTTTTGTCTTTGGACGATCAGTTTCACCGGCTTCTTTTCCGCATCGCCCGGAAAGAGCAGGTCTACCAGCTTATAAACACCATCTCCATCCACTTTGACCGGGTGCGGAGCATGGCTTTATCCTCCGTAAAGGATATCAAGATCGTCCAGGACCACGCCCAGATCGCCAGAGCCGTCCGGCAAAGGGACCCGGCGGCGGCCCGAAGCCTGATGGAGAAACATCTGGACCGGTATAAGGTGGACGCTGCTGCCATCCGGGAGCGGTATCCCCAATATTTCAGCGATTGAATCCGTATCCCCTCATCAAAAAAGGACCAGCCCAAAGTCCAGGGCTGGTCCTCTTTTTTGCGTTATCTCTCCGCCGGCTGTCCCTCCACCAGCAGCTCCACACGGGCTTCAGGCTCCCACTCCGCCAGAGTGGCAGCGATGGCCTGGATCCGGCGTGGGTCCTCCTCCCCTTCCAGCCAGGACCCACTCACATCCACCACATACCGCTCCTCCTCCACCGTCAGGGACAACAGCGCAGTCCCCTCCGGGCAGAGGGGCTGAAGCTCCCCGCTCTCCGGTCCGGCCAACAGGGCCTGCAGAACGGCGATCTCAGGACAGTCCCCCATGCGCAGCTCCAAGGTCCGCTCCTCAGGGGCGATATCCTCCTCCCCGGGAAACCAAAGCCGGGCCTCCATCTGACTCTCTCCCCCCGCGCCGTTTTCCAAGAGGAAATCTTGGGCGCTCAGCACTTGGTCCCGAAAGGGTCTGGGGCGGCCCTCCACCGTCAGATAAACCCGCTTCACCTGGGAAAACTGACTCAGGGTCAGCACGATACACCCGTCAGCCAGGCTCAGGTCAGCCCCCGAGAGACCCCCGTAGGCCTCCGACAGATCCACCAACGCCAGGTCCCCCTCCAGCCGCAGGCTTTTCAGGGCCGTTCCCCGGGGAAAGGGACTGCTCAGCTCCAGACTCTCCGGTCCGGCCAGGAGCATCTTCAGAAGCTTCTCTTCTCCCGACCCTTCAGGCACCGGACGGTACTCCGGAGCCAGAGCCGCCCCCGTCTCCCCATTGCCGTTGGCCAGGAACCAAACCGCCGCCTCTCCCCCTCCCGGCCCCTCCCCGGAGCCGTCCGGTACGCAGGCAGCGCACAGCGCCAGCAGGGCGAGACACACCGCCAGCAGCGTTCTCCTCATGTCTCCCCCTCCTTTTCGCACAGCGGAAAGGTAACCACAAACCGGGTCCCCTCCCCGTTCCTTCTCTGAACGGTCACGTCCCCACCATGGCGGCGGGCAGTATCCCGGACAATGGAAAGCCCAAGGCCCGTACCTCCTGCCGCCCGGGACCGCGCCTTATCCACCCGGTAGAAGCGGTCAAAGACCTTGCCAATGTCCTCCTCCGGGATGCCCACCCCCGTGTCCTCCACCATAATGACCACTCTGCCGCCCCAGTCCTGGGCGTATAACTCCACCTGCCCGCCGGGGAGATTATATTTGATGCCGTTCTCCACAAGATTGAACAAGATCTGGTAGAGATCGTCCCTGGTGATCTTCACCACCAGTCCCTCCGGCACATCCAGCTTGAGCCCCACCTCCGCCGCCTTGGCCAGAGGCTCCAGCATATGCTCCACCCGCTGGGCCACCCCTGCCACCTCCACAGGCTCCGCCTCCACCGGAGCGGCGGCGTCCAGCCTGGTCAATGTCAGAAGGTGCTCGGTGATACGCTGGAGCCGGGCGGCTTCATCCCCAATATCCCCTACGAACTCCTGTACTGTCTCCGGATCCATCCGGTCGCTTTGAAGGATGGAATCGGTGAGCAGGCGAATGGAGCTAAGGGGGGTCTTCAACTCGTGAGAGGCGTCGGAAACAAACCGCCTTCTCACCTCTTCGGTGGTCTGGAGCCGGTCCGTCAGGGCGTTGAACTCCCCCGCCAGACGGCTCAGTTCATCCTTGCCCTTCATCCTTACCCGGTGGCTGTACTCTCCCTCCCGAACGGTCCGGATCGCCCGTAAAAGCTGCCCCAGCCGCCGGGTCAGGGCTTGGGAGAATATGAGGGACAGGGTTGCGGAGACCGCCGCGATGATCAGCGAGATGGTCCGCAGAGTCTGCTGAATGCCCACCAAAAGCTGACCCTGCTCCGTGTCATACTCATCCACATACACCGCCCCAAAGGTCATACCCCGGTAAGTCACCGGGATAGCGGCCCGGCTGTGAAAGGCCCCTCCGGTGTAGTCAGAACAGAACTCATCCCTGCCCTGAAGGGCCCGGGTCACCTCATAGAGAAGGGCATACCGGCCCACCGAGCCCGATGCGGCGGAGGTGTCATACAGCACCATCCCGGAGGCGTCGGTGACCATCACCCGGCTCAGTCCCGTGTCGCCCAGCACCTCCATGACCCGGCCTACCCCCTCCCGGTTCAGTCCCTCCGGCCCCGCCAGAGCGGAGGCCACCACAGAGGCCTGGCTTTGCAGGGAGGTCTGCTTGGACTTGAATACCATATCCTGCGATACCAGGACCGGATAGGTGTTCAGCAGCACCAGCACAGCGGCGATAATGACCAGATAGGTCAGTACATATTTGGTGCGGAGGCTCCGCCATAAGGGAACCTTCTGGGTAGTGACGGCTTCCATTGGACGGGCCCCCTTCCTCAAAAGCTTAGGGGCGCATGGTGTGCGCCCACAGTTTATGATTTGCATTCCCGCCTTGATCAGGCGCACATTGTGCGCCCCTGCGGTCCTCTTTTAACTTTTCCCTTTCAGATAATATCCCACGCCCCACTTGGTAAGGATAAATTCCGGATTGGCCGGGTCCAGCTCCAGCTTCTCTCTCAGCCTGCGCACATGCACGTCCACGGTGCGGTAGTCGCCCACATACTCATAGCCCCAAACCACATTGAGCAGATTCTCCCGGGAGTAGACCCGCCCCGGGTGCCCCATCAGCAGTTCCATCAGGTCAAACTCCTTGGCGGTGAGTTCCACGCTCTCCCCATCCTTCCAGGCCGAGCGCTCCCCCGGATCCAGCACGATATGCCCCGCCGTGAGCCGTCCGCTCCCCGCCTCCTGCTGGGTCATCCCCGCCCGGCGAAGGAGAGCCCGGATGCGGGCCTTCAGCTCCAGGATATTGAAGGGCTTGGTAATGTAATCGTCCGCCCCCGACTCAAAACCGATGAGCTTGTCCGCGTCCTCTCCCTTGGCGGTGAGGATCATAATGGGCACGTTGGAAAACTCCCGGATCCGCATACAGGCCTGAAGGCCGTCGATCTTGGGCATCATCAGATCCAGAATGATCAGATCAAAGCTGCCGCTTCGCGCCAGGTCCACGGCGGCCTGGCCGTCGTAACCCACCTCCACCTGGTAACCCTCGCTCTCCAGGTTGAATTTGATCCCCTTCACCAGCACCCGCTCGTCGTCTACCACCAATACCTTCATGGCTCGTGATCCTCCGTTGTGATGTATTCCAAACATTCCGCCAGGGTCTCCTCCCCGATACCTTTCACCCGTGTGATCTCCTCCGGGTAGCGGTAAGGGCCGTTTTCCTCCCGGTCCGCAATGATGTCTAACGCCCGTTTTTCCCCGATCCCGGGCAGAGTCTGCAAGGTCTCCAGGTCTGCGGTGTTGACGTTGACCCGCTCCAGTTCCCCTTCGGGAGTGGGCGCGGGAAGGGCTATACTCGTTCTCTCCAAGCTTCGCTCCGTCTCCACCCGCAAAGGCTCCGCCTGACCGTTGCCCCGCAGGGACCAGCCGGCGGTGAAGGCCAGCACCGCTGTGGCCAAAAGCAGCATAGCCCCTTCCCACTTGGAAAGTTTCATAAATTTGTAAGCTCCTTCCCCGTTGCGTCCCAGCCTGCATTCTGGTATAATGAAATATAGTTATCATGATTATACCATATCTCACAGGAGTTTCCTATGAAAAAATTCACTTCCCCCCTGTCTTTTTTGATCCTTCTCTGTCTGACAGTGTCCCTGCTCCATCCCGCCGCCCTGGCCACTGGCGTACCTGTCTCCGCCGCCCAGCCTTTCGCTCCGGTGGAGGCTGCCGCCGCCATTCTTCTGGACGCCGACTACGACGAGGTGCTCTACGAGCAGAATGCCGATGAGCTACGTTACCCCGCCTCCATCACCAAAGTGATGACAGGCCTTCTGGCCATCGAGGCGGTAGAGCGGGGAGAGCTCTTTATGGATACGGTGGTGACCCTGGGGGATGACCTCTACACCGGCATCGGAGAGGGCGGCTCCACCCAGGGGCTGAAGACTGGAGAGATGCTCACCATCCGGGACCTTCTCAACTGCGCCCTTATCCCCTCAGCCAACGAGGCCTGCAACGCTCTGGCCTCGGCGGTATCAGGCAGCATCCCCGCCTTTGTGGACCTGATGAACCAACGCGCCGCCGAGCTTGGCATGTCCAGCACCCACTTTACCAACACCCATGGCTACCATGACGGCAGCCATTACACCACCGCCCGGGACATCTCCCGCATGTGTCTGGAAGCCATGCGCCATGCGGACTTCCGGGAGATCGTCTCCTCCACCAGCTATACCGTCCCCGCCACCAACCTCAGCGACAAGCGGGTCCTTCACGACACCAACGCCCTGGTGTCCAATCACCGGACGGGAAACGTGGGCCTTTTTTATCGCTATGCCGTGGGCATCAAGACCGGCTCCACCCCCGAGGCCGGCTATTGTCTGGCCTCCGCCGCCGAAAAGAACGGCCGCCTGATGATCGCCGTGGTGCTGGGCGGCAAAAACTGGCGCTCCAACGGAGAATTTGTGGATCACAACTATTTTATTGAGAGCAGGCTTCTCCTGGAGCACGGCTTCAACGATTTCTCCCGAAAGACGGTCCTCAGTCAAATCGAACCCATCGACACTCTCCCCGTCAAACTCTGCGCCCAGCAGGACTACGTGACCGTTCAGCCCGCCGGTGGACTGGAGGCCACCCTGCCGAACGATGCAGACCCCGCCCTTTTCCAGCGGGACGTCGTCCTTCCGGATGTCCCTCTGGAGGCCCCCATCCAACAGGGTCAGGTCCTGGGTTCCATCACTATCTCCTACAATGGCCGGACCTTCGGCACGGTGGACCTGGTGGCCGCCTCCTCCCTGGAGCGGTCCCAGTGGCTGACTCTGCTGGACCGGCTCGGCCGACTCTTCAGCAAGACCTGGGTCAAGCTGGTCCTTCTGGCCCTCGTCCTGGTCATCCTTGTCCTCGCTCTCCGCCGGGCCATCTTCGGCCCCAGCCGCCGCCACCGGAACCGTCAGGGCGACAGGCGGCATCATACTTACAGCGGCTCCTATCGGGGCCGGAGACGGTAAACAAGCGAAAAGTTAAAAATGAAAAGAGAAAAAGCTAAGGGCTACAAACAAAAGGGATCTCCCTTCTGAATGCAGCCCTTAGCTTTTTTACTTTTCATTTCCCAGCAGCCATCTTTTCCTCTCCACTCCCCCGGCGTAGCCCGTCAGGCTCCCGTCCGCCCCCAACACCCGGTGGCAGGGGATCAGGATGGAGATGGGGTTGCGGCCCACCGCATTCCCAACTGCCCGGGGGGAACTGCCCAGCCGTTGGGCCAAAGTGCCGTAGGTGGTGGTCTGCCCCCAGGGGATGGTCCGCAAAAGGTCCCACACCCGTCTTTGAAAGGGACTCCCCTCCGGAGCCAGCCGCGGTACAGGCCCTGGGTCCTCCCCGGCGAAATACCGGTCCAGCCAGCGGCGGGCCTGCGAAAAGACGGGGGCCTCCCCCATCCGGACCGGATGGGTCCGGGACCCAAAATAGGCCTGTCCCTCAAACCACACTCCGGTGAGGTCCTCCCCCTCCCCCGCCAGGGTCAGCTTGCCCAACGGGGCGTCATACTCCGTATAGACCCAGCCCTCCACGGCTTACAGGGCCTGCTTTAAAGCCTGGGCCAACTGGTCGGGACAGGAGGTGGGCTTCATCCCGCAGCGGATGCCGTCCAGGCGGGAGATGACCTCCTCCACCTTCATTCCCTCCACCAGCCTGCTGATCCCCTGCAAGTTCCCGTGACAACCGCCCTTCACCTGGAAGGATCTTACGATGCCGTCCTCCACCTCGATGGTCATCTGCTGGGAACAGGTCCCCTTGGGCTGATAATTGATGGTCATAATGATCGCTCCTTTTCTGTTTTTTTCATCATATCACAGCCTTCTCCAAATAGCAAGGCTCCCTCTGGGGAAATGGCCCTTCTCTCAGGACAGCAGGTCCGGCCCTGGCAGGTCCATCTTCCGCTTCCGGTCCGAAGAATAGGTCAGTTTCTCCTCCAGAGCCTTCTCGTCCCCTGCGGCGATGATGTCCCGGTACGCCTTCAAATGCTCCATCAGGGTATCCAGACATACCGTGAGGGCGGAGGAATTGAGGGAGAACAGCTGGGTCCAAAGGGGGACGTCCAGCGCCGCCACCCGGGTGCAGCCCCGGAAGGAACTGCCCTCATATCCCTTGCAGGTAAAAAGATTGGGGTCGTCGCAAACGCTGACGGCGATGATGTGCATCATCTGGCTGGTGTAGGCGATGATGGCGTCGTGCTCGGCGGGAGTGGTGTTCACCACATCCCGGCAGCCCAGATAGGTCGCCATCCGCTCCAGCAGAGCAACGTTTTCCGCTCTGCTGTCCTCCCGGGGAGTGATAATGTAGTGGGCCCCGTGAAACATGTCTGCCAGGGCATTTTCAATCCCGGAAAACTCGGTGCCCGCCATGGGGTGGCTTCCAATGAAGTCCACCTCCCGCGGCAGCACCTGGGAGGCCTTCATGATGGCCCCCTTGACGCCGCACACGTCGGTGACCAGGCTCCCGGCCTTGAAATCCAGGCGGTGATCCTTCAAAAAGGCCACGATATCCTCCGGGTTGATGCATAGGAAGGTCACGTCGGCCTCCCGAAGGGCAGCGGTCACGTCCAGAGTGGCCTCGTCCCCTACCCCGTGGCTGAGGGCGTAGTCCACTGTGGCCTGCCGCCGGGCCACCCCCACCACCTTATAGTCCTCAAAACCCTTCAGAGCCAGGGCCAGAGACCCGCCGATAAGCCCCAGGCCCACGATCGCGATTTTTTTCATCTCAAATCTCTCTCCCAACGCACTCCGCCACAGTTTTCGCCTTCCCCATGAGGGCGGCGAACTGGGCGGGGGTAATAGACTGCTGTCCGTCGCACAGGGCATGGACAGGGTCGTTGTGGACCTCGATGATCAGGCCGTCCGCTCCGGCGGCGATGGCCGCCAGGCTCATCCGCTCCACCATCCAGGCCTGGCCGCAGG
>CANPNN010000026.1 GCA_947575475.1 uncultured Pseudoflavonifractor sp. | reverse complement strand
CCGCCAGATCCCGGTAAGCCTCGGTGCCCCGGCTATAGGGGTCGTAAGCGTCGATGGGCTTGCCATGGCTGGGAGCCTCGGAGAGCCGGACCGTCCGGGGGATTACCGTGGCGTAGACCTGCCCGGGAAAGTGGCGTTTCACTTCCTCCGACACCTGCATGGACAGGTTGGTGCGGCTGTCGTACATGGTGAGCAGCACCCCCTCCAGCTCAATGCCGGGGTTCAGGGACCGCTTCACGATCCGAACCGTTCCCAGTAGATCGGAAAGCCCCTCCAGAGCGTAGTACTCACACTGGACAGGCACCAGCACCGAGTCGGCGGCGCAAAGTCCGTTCAGGGTCAGCAGCTCCAGGGAGGGAGGGCAGTCAATGAGGATGTAATCATAGCGCTCCGCCACACTGTCCAGGGCCTTCTTCAGCAGATGCTCCCGGTCAGGAATGCCGATCATCTCAATACCGGCTCCTGCCAAAGCTTTGTTGACGGGAAGCACATCACAGTAGGGGGTGGAGACAATGGCCTTCTGACAGGGGACCCCCTCAATAAGGACCTCATAGATGCTGGGGGTGGCGGTGGTCTTGTCCACCCCCAGGCCGGAAGTGGCGTTGGCCTGGGGATCAAAGTCACAGAGGAGGACTCGCTTTCCTTGGGCCCGTAAGGCTGAAGCCAAATTGACGCAGGTGGTGGTCTTGCCCACTCCACCTTTTTGATTTACGATGGCGATCCGTTTTGCCATGGACGCACATCCTTTCTTTTTGTAAAATCAGAGCAAAACCTATTATACCCAGAAAATCATGGACTTGCAAGAGAGAAAGACAAAAAGAGGAAAGAAAGCGCGGGAATGTTTCACGTGAAACATTCCTGCGCTTCTCAAAACAGGGAAAATATTTCGTATCGGATCCTTTTACCGGGGGATCCGGATGGTCAGCAGGATCTCGCGGTCGGTGTCCTGCCGGTCACAAGCCGCGGCTACCCCCGCACTCTGCATCAGGGAAAGCCCCCGGGTCACCGTATTCAGGAAAAAACGGACGTCCTTTAAGAGAAAGGTGGGCTTACTCCGCTGGGGGGCGGGGTGGAGAAGGGTCTCCACGTAGGACTCTGCCCTGGCCACCGTCAGATCATGGCCCACGATATACCGGGCGGCGGAGCTTTGACTCTCCGGGTCGGGCAGGCGCAGGAGGGCCCGGGCGTGCCGCTCGGTAAATCCGTTCCGGCGAAGAAGTTCCAAAGTCTCGGAGGGGAGCTTCAAAAGCCGCAGTTTGTTGGCCAGAGAGGACTGGGCCTTGCCCAGCTGCTTGGCCAACGCCTCCTGGGACAGGCCGGTGGCGTCCAAAAGAGCCTGGATAGCCTGGGCTTCCTCCCAAAAATCCAGGTCCCGGCGTTGGACGTTTTCGATAAGCGCTAAAAAAGAGGACTGGGTCTCGTCGGCGGTGATGAGGAGGCAGGGGACCTCCGTAAGCCCCGCCAGTTTGGCGGCCCGAAGCCGCCGCTCCCCGGAGACCAGCTCATAGCCGCCCTCAGCCCGGCGGACCGACAGGGGCTGAAGGATCCCGTGGGCGGCGATGCTGGCGGACAGCTCCTCCAGCCCTTCCCGGGCAAAGTGTTTCCGGGGCTGGGCAGGGTTGGGGACGATCCCGTCAATGGGGAGATATTGAATGCGGCTGGACTCGAAAAGCCCCTTTTTTCGGAGGAATGGCATAAGTAAAAACCCCTTCTTTCCCAATGGTTTGGTCTGGATAACCAGATTTTACCATTTTTTGATGGGGAAAGAAGGGGAAGAAGGACGAACTGGGAAATATTTCCATTCACCTTAAGCCCGGAGAAAACCCTTGCCGAAAATTTCGCTGGAGTTGGTAATAAGCATAAAGGCGTGGGGCTGTTCAGCCGTTGGCGGCTCTGCCGCCTTACGGATGATACGTCCACACGCCCCGAAGGGAAGGAGATCACGCCCGAAGGAACCCCTTGCCAAAGATCTCGCTGGAGTTTGTTATTAACATAAAGGCGTGGGGCTGTTCAGCCGTTGGCGGCTCTGCCGCCTTACGGATGATACGTCCACACGCCCCGAAGGGAAGGAGATCACGCCCGAAGGAACCCCTTGCCAAAGATCTCGCTGGAGTTTGTTATTAACATAAAGGCGTGGGGGTCGGTCCGCTTCAGATAGTTCCGGAGCTGCACCGCCTGCTGCCGGGACAGGGCGGTGAGGATGATGAACTGGTCCTGCCCGGTATAGGCCCCCTGCCCCTTCCAGAGGGTGGCCCCCCGGTGAAGCTCCTCGTTGATAAAGTGGCACACCGGCTCGGGGGTGTGGGTCACCACCGTAAAGGACTTCTTCCGGTTCAGAGACTCGATGACCGAGTCCACCAGCACCGACTTAAGGGCCAGGCCCAGAAGGGCGAACAGGCCCGTCTCCACGTCAAAGACCAGAAGGGCGGAGGCGGCAATGAGCACATCGGAGATGAGCAGGGCGCGACCCACGTCCATGCCGGAGAACTTTTTCAGGATCATGGCCATAATGTCGGTGCCGCCGGTGGAGGCGTCCATATTAAAAAGGATGGCGGCCCCCAGAGCGGGGAGGATAACGGCGAAGAAGAGCTCCAGCATCTTCTGGTCGGTGAGGGGCCGGGCCAGGGGAAGGATCCGCTCGAAAAGCTGGATGAGCAGGGAGTAGAGCAGGGAGCAGTAGACCGTCCGCAGCCCGAAGGACCGGTCCAGTACCAAAAAGCCCAGAATGAGAAAGAGGACGGTGATGACCGAGTTGATGGTGGCGGGGGTAGCCATCTGGGCGGGAATGAGCTGGCCCAGGAGGATGCTGAGACCCGAAACGCCGCCCATGGAGAAGTGGTTGGGAAACTTGAAAAAGTAGACCCCTACGCTGACCAGGGCGGAGCCCAGGGTCATGAAGAAAAAGGCCTTCAGGGTTTGAGCAGGGGTAGGTTTGGCAGGTTCCATGGGGTGTGCCTCCTTCTTTTAAGCGCGTTGGGACAGGACGGACCAGACGTCATAACACGCAACGTCCGGGTAGTCGGGGATCATGCCCAGCCGCCAGACCGAGACGCCGGTGACGCCAAACATCCGGGCCAGGCGCAGCTTTTCCGCCACGCTCTGGGCGTCCTCATACCACAGGCGGTAGTGTTCCCCTTCGGCGGCGTAATATAGGTTGGGGTTCCGGCTCTGATCATCCCAGACCCGGAGGGAATCCTCCTGCTGGAGCCTCTGGGCGATGGTGGCCGAGGCGGGGTGGTAAAAGGTCTGGTCCAAAAGAAGCCCGTTCTCGTCCACATGGAACCCGGTGGTGTTGAAGGAGATGGCCAGGGCCAGCTTGCCCTTGTCCTGCACCCCGGTGTCCGGGTCTGTGATGTGCCGCAGGGCGGTGTAGATCTGATCGATGGGGGTCACGGGGCAATAGGTCTTGTCTGTACCCACATAGTGCTCGGGGATGGAGGACCACTGATAGTCATGGGCCATCAAGATCACCTTGTCGCAGCTCTCTCCCAAGGCCCGGTAGTCAAAGCCCCCAAACCAGGTGTCGGGCTGGACGCAGACGTAGAGGGTCTTGTCCGCCGGGAGGGCGGCGCGGAGCTGGGACATAAAGGCGGCGTAGCCCTCCCGGTGCTCGGTGCGAAGGCCCTCCACATCCATGGTCAGGCCCGCATAGGGCTGGGCGGCGGAGACCAGGGCGGCGACAGCCTGGGTCTGGGCGGAGGCCTCCGTGATGGAGGCAAAGGTGGCGGCGGAGCCAAAAACATTGAGGTTATAGGGAATGGAGCGCTCCAGCAGATAATCGGTGACCAGGTCGGACTGCTCGGGCTTTGCCCAGTCGTTGCCATTCTCTGCCGTAGAGTTCACCAGAGGCGTTCCCTCCTCGTCCACCTCCAGCCTGGCCCAGCCCAGGCTGACCCCATCCATCGCGGCGGTGTAGGAGAGCTGGGAATAGGAGCTGAACGCATAAAACCCATGGAGCCATTGGTTCCCCGCCTGAAGCCGCTCGTAGCAGCGCACCAGCATGGCGGCGCACTGCTCCCGGGTGGCGGAGAAGGAGGGGAGGAATTTCAGGACCCCATTCTCCTCCATACCGGTGATGATCCCAAAGTCATAGGCGATGGCGGCGCAGCCCCTGTCTTCGGTCACGTCGGGGAAGGGGAGGTCCACATCGGACAGAGACCGGGCCAGCCGGTCATACCCCAGCGCCTGGACCAGCATCTGGGCCATCTCCATCCGGGAGATGTAGTCGTCCGGCCGGAAGACCCCTCCGTTGTCCTCCACCCCGTGCCGCGCGGCAGTGTCAATGTAGGGCAGGGCCCAGTGCCCCTCGCAGTCCGGGTGGATAGGGGCAGGGTCCCCGCTGACCTCCCAGGCGAACATCCGGCACAAAACCGTAACAAACTCCGCCCGGGTCATATCCACCCCCACGCCGAAGGTGCCGTCGGGGCGGCCTTCCATAAGGCCGTAGGCGGCGGCCTTTTCCACCACTTCGGCGGCCCAGGTATTTTCCGCGTCGGCGTAGTCGGCCCGGGCCGTGGGGACCAGGGGGGAGAATGCGAGAAGCAGCACCGCCGCCAGAACAGCGGGGACAAATTGTCGTTTCAGAAAGCGCATGGGGGACCTCCCTTGGGAAGCGAAAAAATTTCTATGGGGGCCGGAAGCCGACCCCGTCTGCGGTCATTATAGCAGGTTTCGACGCGAGATACAATGGGATTGCTTTTTTCGGAAACATCCGGTAAAATGGAAGCTAAATAATACCGGGAGGAATGGAAAATGAAACTGCTGGAAGACCGCATCCGCCAGGACGGAAAGATCCGGGAGAACGGCGCCATCCTGAAGGTGGACAGCTTTCTGAACCACCAGATGGACGTGACCCTTTTCAACGAGATGGGCAAGGAATTTTTCCGGCTCTTCGGGGAGGAAAATGTCACCAAGCTCCTGACCATAGAGGCCAGCGGCATCGGCGTAGCCTGTGTGACAGGCCAGTATTTCAACGTGCCCGTGATCTTCGCCAAAAAGAGCAAGAGCAAAAACATCGACGGCAGCGTCTACACCGCCCCGGTGGAGTCCTTCACCCACGGCGGGGTATACGACGTGATGGTGTCCAAAGATTTTCTCGGTCCGGGGGACCGGGTGCTGATCATTGACGATTTCTTGGCCAATGGTGCGGCGCTGGAGGGCCTTATCTCTATCGTATCCCAGGCCGGAGCCAGCCTGGCGGGGGCGGGGATCTGCATCGAAAAGGCCTTCCAGCCCGGGGGAGAGCGCCTGCGCTCCAAGGGCCTCCGGGTGGAGTCCCTGGCCCGGATCAGAAGCATGGACGGAAGCGGGATCGAATTTTGCTGAGAAGAGGGAGGAGGCCCCGCCACCGGCGGGGCCTCCTCCTTTCACAGGCCGTATTACCCCTCTCTTCCGACCTTTGCCCGGATGACGAACAGGGTGGCCACCATCAGGGCCACGGCGATGGGCAGAGCGATGAGGACGTTGGGGACGAACCCGGCGATGATATAGCTCACAAAGCTCACTCCCGCCACCGTGACCGCATAGGGCAGCTGGGTGGACACATGGGTCACGTGGTCGCACTGTGCTCCCGCCGAGGCCATGATGGTGGTGTCGCTGATGGGGGAGCAGTGGTCGCCGCACACGGCCCCCGCCAGGCAGGCGGACACGCCGATGACCAGCTGGACGCTGCCCGGGGCAAAGACGGCGGAGACGATGGGGATGAGGATGCCGAAGGTGCCCCAGCTGGTGCCGGAGGCAAAGGCCAGCAGGCAGGCCACCAGGAAGATCACGGCGGGGAGGAGGCTGTAAAGCCCCTGCGAGGCCCCCTCCATAACGCCCTTGACGAACTGGTCGGCCCCCAGGGCGCTGGTCATGTTCTTCAGACTTACAGCCAGAGTCAGGATGGTGATGGGGGGCACCATGGCGATAAAACCCTTGGGCAGACAGGCCATGGCGTCCTTAAAGCTGGTCAGCCGGCGGAACACCATGTAGGCCACGGTGAACACCAGGGTGATAAGCCCGCCCCAGGGCAGAGCCACAGTGGCGTCGGTGTTGGCGAAGGCCGCCACAAAGTTGCCGGAGCAGTCGGTGCCGCCCCAGGCGTCCACGCCGAAGAAGCCGCCCACATAGATCATGCCGATGACGCAGCTGACGATGAGCACCACCACCGGCAGGACCAGGTCGAGGATCTTCCCCTTGGGGTTGCCCGCTTCGTCGGCGGCCTCCCCCAGGGCGGCCAGGTCGCCATTTTGCTGGGCCTTGCGCTCAAAGCCGGCCATGGGGCCGTAGTCGAACTTCATCACCACCAGGGCGATGATGAACACAAAGGTGAGCAGGGAGTAGAAGTTGTAGGGAATGGCCCGGATAAACAGCTCAATGCCGTCGTAGCCCAGCTCCAGGTCATTGTCCGAGATCACGCCGGACACGGCGGCGGCCCAGGAGGACACCGGGGCGATCATGCACACCGGGGCGGCGGTGGCATCGATGAGGTAGGCCAGCTTGGGCCGGGAGATCCGGTGTCCGTCGGTGACGGGCCGCATGACCGAACCCACGGTGAGGCAGTTGAAGTAGTCGTCGATAAAGATGAGAATGCCCAGCACAAAGGTGGCCAGGGCGGCCCCCACCCGGGTCCTGATGTGGGTCTCGGCCCAGCGGCCGAAGGCGGCGGACCCGCCGGAGACGTTCACCAAAGCCACGATGGCCCCCAGGATCACCAGGAACAAAAAGATGCCCGCGTTGCCCCCGATGGCGGAGATCAGGCCGTCGTTGACGATGGCGTCCAGGGCGGGGACCAGGGCGAAATTGCACTGGAGCAGGGCCCCCACCAGGATGCCGATGAACAGGGAGGAGTAGGCCTCCTTGGTGATGAGGGCCAGGCCGATGGCCACCACAGGGGGGACCAGGGCCCAGAAGGTGTTGTAGAACTGGCTGACAGGTTCCATGGTTGTCTCTCTCCATTCTTTCCCGCATGAAAAAATGAGGCCCGGAACGCAAAGCGTTCATGGCCTCATACACGCAGGGGGACCCAATGGGATGGTCCCGTATGGAACCATGATAGCGCTTCACATTGCTGTGACAGTCCAAAAGGTATTCCCCCTTGGCCCAGGCAAAGCCCCGGCAGACACCGGCAGCCCCCTTCGGCGGCGCTCCCTTTCCCCGTCCCGGCTGTCTGGCCTTGGAAACGGATACTGATGAGAACCGCGCCTCTATCATGCTGAATTTGAATGCAATATTACCACGCAGCGAAAAAAATGTCAAGAAAAAGAAAAAAGGAAAAGGAAAAAATGAAACGCTGCGGTGACCGCCGCAGCCCGACCTTTTTAATTAGCCGCCCGCGGCGACCAACGGCCGAGTCCTTTTTTGCGGTTCATTTTTAACTCCCCAAAAGGTGCTCCCCCAAAATTTTCACCCCAATAAGGATAAGCACTGCGCCCCCCAGCAGCGTGGCCCGCTTTTGGAAAAGCTGGCCCAGCCGCCGGCCCAGCAGGCCCCCCAGCATGGCCATCAAAAAGGCCACCGCCCCGATGACGGCGGCGGAGAGGAGGATATTCACGTCCTTCATAAAGGCCATGGTGACCCCCACCGCCAAAGCGTCGATGCTGGTGGCCAGGGCCAGGAAAAACAGCCGCCTCACCGACAGGTCGGCAACGGCCTCCCCCCCCTCCCCTGAGAGGGCCTCCCGGATCATGGAAGCGCCGATCAGGGCCAGCAGGCCAAAGGCGATCCAGTGGTCGATAAACTCTATGTAGCTCTTTACGCTGGAGCCCAAAAACCAGCCTGCCAAAGGCATGGAAAACTGAAAAAACCCGCACCAAAGCCCGATGCGGGCGGCCTGCCTGACCCCAAAGCCGGGGACGGCGATGCCGGTGGATACCGATACGGCAAAGGCGTCCATGGCCAGACTCAGGGCGATGAGAAGAATAGAGAGCATTCCGATCCCTCCCCAGGGAAAATGTGGGATAAAAACATACTATACCATATTTAGCGCGGCGGGACAATATACGAAACAGGTCAGGCTTTCGCCTGACCTGTTTCGTAAGGAAAGAGGATACAATGAAATGAAAAAGAAACTGTCTCTTGCAAGTGTTATAATACCGGACAGTTGTGAACGAAGGAAACAAAAGTTGTTACAGAAGGATTAAATCTCAAAAAATCTCTGTCGTATTTCCGTAATAGAAGACACGGCACAAAAAAACGGCGGAGACCGCCGTTTTTTTGCAAAAGGATTGGAGGATAGAATGAAAAGAAGATGTTCTCTTGCACAAGGATAGAATACCGGAGAATTGTTACAAAGAAAACCGGGAGTTGTTACAAAAGAATGAAATTTACCGCTCCCGCCGCCCTGTCTTGTCCCCCCGCTCCCTGGTCCGGGCAAAAAAGTCGGACAACAGCCGCCCACACTCGGCCTCCAGCGGCCCCCGGTAGATCCGGGGGTGGGATCCGAACCGCTCCTCAAAGAGATTCAGCACCGACCCGCAGGAGCCCATGGCGGGATCCTTGGCGGCGTAGTGGAGTTCCGGGATCCGGGCGTTGAGGATGGCCCCGGCGCACATGGGGCATGGCTCCAAGGTGACATAGAGCCTGGCCCTGTTCAGCCGCCAGCCCCCCGTGACCTGACAGGCCATCCGGATGGCCTCCAGCTCGGCGTGGCCCAGGGCGTCCCGGTCCCCCTCCCGGCGGTTGCGCCCCCTGCCCACAATGCGCCCGTCCTCCCAGACGATGACGCACCCTACCGGGACCTCTCCCTCCTCCAGGGCCTCCCGGGCCAGCGCCAGCGCCTGGGACATATACTCCTCGTCGGTCATAAAAATACCCCCCATGAAAATGAAAAAGGAAAAGCTGTAGCGCCCGGCAATGAACATACGCCCCCAATTTTGGAAATAGGCGTTAGAAACGTGGGAATTGGGATCCATGTTTGGCCTTTTTACTCTATCTTGCCGTAGTCTTCCACCATCGCCCTTGCAAACTTCAGTGGATCCTCTCCCTTTTTGAGCCGCAGGGTCAGCGCGGGCTTTTCCCCTGCGGAGAAGAGGATGCGCCCCTTCCACCGCTCCTGGGCGCAGAGGGTGGATACCCGCCGCAGGTCGAACTTCTCCAGAGAGAAGACGACGCTGTTTCCCCTCTGGGTCAGCTCTTTTACCCCGCAGCGGGCCGCGTCGGACCGGAGGAGGGCCACGGCGATCAGGTTGTTCACCTGCCGGGGCGGGTCCCCGTAGCGGTCAATAAGCTCGTCGGTCAGATCGTCCGCGTCATTCTCGCTGCGGATCAGGGCGATGCGGCGGTAGAGGTCCATCCTCTGCTCTGCCGAGGGCACGTACCGGTCCGGGATGGAGGCGGTCACCGTCAGGTCGGCGGAGCACTCGGCGGGCCGTTCCACCGTCTCTCCCCGCTCCGTGAGGACGGCCTCCTCCAAAAGCTGGAGGTACATGTCGTAGCCTACGCTCATGAGGAAGCCCGACTGCTCCGGCCCCAGCACGTTCCCCGCCCCCCGGATCTCCAGATCCCGCATGGCGATCTTGAAGCCCGAGCCAAACTCGGCAAACTCCCGGATGGCGCTCAGCCGCTTGGCGGCCACCTCGCTGAGGACCTTCCCCCTCCGGAAGGTCAGGTAGGCAAAGGCCCGCCGGTTGGACCGGCCCACCCGGCCCCGGATCTGGTGGAGCTGGGCAAGGCCCATTTTGTCCGCATCCTCAATGATGAGGGTGTTCACATTGGCGATGTCGATGCCCGTCTCAATGATGGTGGTGCACACCAGCACGTCCACCTCTCCCTCGGACATACGGGTCATCACGTCGTTGAGTTCCTCCTGGGTCATCTTGCCGTGGGCCACGGCCGCCACGGCCTCCTCCCCCAGCATTTCCTGGATGCGGGCCGCCGTCCGGGCGATGGTCTCCACCCGGTTGTGGAGGTAGTAGACCTGGCCCCCCCGCTCCAGCTCCCGGCGCATGGCGTCGGCGAGCACCGACCAGTCGTGCTCCATGACGTAGGTCTGCACGGGCTGGCGGTCCAGGGGAGGCTCCTCCAGGGTGGACATGTCCCGGATCCCCGACAGGGCCATATTGAGGGTCCGGGGGATGGGGGTGGCCGAGAGGGTCAGCACATCCACCTGCCGGGCAAGCTCCTTCAGTTTCTCCTTGTGGGTCACCCCGAAGCGCTGCTCCTCGTCCACCACCAGCAGCCCCAGGTTCTTAAACTGCACGTCCTTCTGCAAAAGCCGGTGGGTGCCGATGAGCAGGTCCACGCCGCCCTCGGCGACCTTCCGCAGCGTCTCCTTCATTTGCCCGGGGGTGCGGAACCGGGAGATGACCTCCACATCCACGGGGTACTTGGCAAACCGGTGCTTGGCGGTGAGGTAATGCTGCCGGGCCAGCACCGTGGTGGGCACCAGAATGGCAGCCTGTTTGCCATCCAGCACGCACTTCATGATGGCCCGGAAGGCCACCTCGGTCTTGCCGTAGCCCACGTCCCCGCAGAGGAGCCGGTCCATGGGCTTGTCCATCTCCATATCCCGCTTGATCTCGGCGATGCACCGCAGCTGGTCCTCGGTCTCGGTGTACTCGAATTCCTCCTCAAACTCCTTCTGCCAGGGGGAGTCGGGGGAGAAGGCAAACCCCGGCTGCCGCTGGCGCTGGGCGTAGAGCTGGATAAGGCCCTTTGCCAGGTCCTGCACCGCCTTTTTGGCCCTCGCCTTCTGCCGCTCCCAATCCCCGCCCCCCAGCCGGGAGAGCTTTTTGGTCTCATTGGCGTCCTCGCCGCCGCCGATGTACTTGCTCACCATGTCCAGCTGGGTGGCGGGGACGTAGAGGGCATCGGCCCCGGCGTAGGCGATCTTCACGTAATCCTTGCTCACCCCGTCCACGTCCATCTTCACCATGCCCTGGTAGCGGCCCACCCCATACTGCTGGTGGACCACCAGGTCCCCCACCGAAAGGTCGGCGTAGGAGTGGAGCTTCTCCCGGTTGGTGGGGGCCTTGGGCTTTTTCTTTTTCACCGGGGCGGCGGAGCCTTCGGTGAGGATGGCCAGCTTGACGGCGGGCAGCTCCATGCCGGCGGAAAGTCCGCCGCAGCAGATCACCGCCTGTCCCGGCTGGGGCAGGGCGGAAAGCTTAAAATCCACTGCCGAGCGGACGTTCTGCTCCCGCAGAAGGGTCTGGAGGTTCAAACACCGCTGCTCGCTGCCCGCCAGTACCACCACGGCAAACCCGGCGGTGATGTAGTGGGAAAGGTCGCCGACGGCGGTCTCCAGGCTCACCCCATAGGCCGAGAGCTGCTTTGCTGTGACCGTGAGAAGCTGCCGGGGCCGCTGGGGATATTGGGAGGAGGCGAAGGAGTCCAGATAGGCCACAGGCCAGTTGTCCAGGGCGGCGGTCAGCTCCTCCCCGCTGAGGCAGAACCGCCCCAGCTCGGGCAGGAGGACCCCGCTTTCCGCCAGGGCGGTCACGTCCTCATTTAACTGCCACAAATAGTTCTTGCACCGCTCCATAAACCGGGGGCTGTCGCTGATAAGGACGGCGGCGTCGCCGGGCAAATAGTCCGCCGCCGTGGCCATTTTGGGATAGATCAGGGCCAGATACCGGTCTATGGCGGGGAAGGAGAGGCTGTTTTCCAGGGCCTCCTTGTCCTGGGCCAGGGTGACCAAAAGCTGGTCGGAGGCCCCTTTTTTCACCGCCGCGGCCAGCCGCTGGTCCAGGGCCTGGGCAAGGCCCATGACCCCGCCGGGGGCGAACTGGGGCAGCACCTCGGCGGCGGGGAGGACGCAGGCCTCCTCCAAAGTCTCGGTCCGCCGCTGGGTGGCCACGTCGAAAAGCCCCATGGAGTCCACCTCGTCCCCGAAGAACTCCATGCGGACGGGCTGGGGATGGGCGGGGGAGAAGAAGTCCAGAATGCCCCCCCGGAGGGCGAACTGCCCTGCGCCCTCCACCTGGTCGCACCGGGAGTAGCCTGCGGCGGTGAGGACCTCCGCCAATTCGTTCAGGTCGTATGCTTCCCCCATTTTAAGGACCCGGCTGGCCTTTGCCAGCAGCTCCGGGGGCATGGTCCGCTGCAAAAAAGCCTCCGCCGGTGCCACCAGAAAGGGGACCTCTCCCCGGCTGAGGGCCAAGAGAGTCTGGAGCCGCCGGTGCTCCCACTGGCGGGAGACCACAGCGGCGTTGTGGAAGGTGAACTCCCGCCCCGGCAGAGTCCAGACCTCCTCCCCGGTGAGGGCCTTCAGATCGGAGGCCATCCTCTGACACTCGCTCTCGTCAGCGCAGAGCAAAGCCACCGGGCGGCCCGACTGCCGCCGGAGAGCGGCGGCAAAGTAGGCCCGGTGGACCGGGGACAACCCGGAAACGGCGGCGGGGGATAACCCGTTGTCCAGCGCCGCGGCAAGCTGCTGAAATTCCCCCAGAGCGGGGAGCGCGCCAAGAAGCTGTTCCATGCCAAAACCTCCGAAAACTACAAAAA
>CANPNN010000025.1 GCA_947575475.1 uncultured Pseudoflavonifractor sp. | reverse complement strand
CTCCCCGGAGGCGGCGGTGACGACGGTAAGTCCCTGGTCGGACAGCACGTCGGAGACCAGGAGACGGATGGAGGAATCGTCGTCCACGATAAGGATCTTGCCGTCCATGTTCCCCACCTTCTTTCTATGAGAGAGTATATCACATTTGCGACGAAAAATCTATGAAAAAGTATGAAGAGAGCTTGTTTTGATTATGAAGAATTATGAGAAAGGGGCTGAAACTGTTGACTTCCGGCGGGGGAGGCTCTAAGATGAGGGCGTCCTCCCACCGGAGGACACCACTTTTGTTTTTCCCGGAAGGTGATCGAAGTGCTGGAAAAAATCGCCCATGCTCTCACACGAAAACCCAAGCTGGTGGCTGCCATCGCCGTGGCGCTGCTCATTCCCAGTATTCTGGGGGCCGTCGCCACCCGCATCAACTATGACATCCTCTCGTATCTTCCGGAGGAGCTGGATTCCGTGCAGGGGGAGGCCCTGTTGGAGGACCCCTTTCAAATGGCGGCCACCACCATGCTCATTGTGGAGGATATGCCGCCGGAATACTCCAACCGCCTGCTGGAGGAGGTCGGGGAGGTGCCGGGGGTCAGCAACGTCCTGTGGCTGTCCAATATCATCGGGATCCAGTTCCCGACGGAAATGCTTCCCGATGATCTGCGGGATATTTTCTTCTCCGGGGACGCGACCATGATGATCGTCCAGTACGACAGCCCCGGCGCCTCCGAGGCCACCATGAACGCCATCGACGCCGTCCGGGGCATCTGCAATAAAAACTGTTTTCTGGCCGGTTTTTCGGTGTTCATCCGGGATACCAAGGACCTGATCTCCAAGGAGATGCCCCTTTACGTTCTATTGGCCGGGATATTGTCCATCATTGCCATGTGCGTGACCATGGAATCCTCTCTGCTGCCGGTGGCGTTGATGCTCAGCATCGGCCTTGCCATCCTCTACAACTTCGGGACCAACATTCTGTTGGGAGAGATCTCCTTTATTACCCAGGCTATCGCCGCTGTCCTTCAGCTTGGCGTGACCATGGATTACTCCATCTTTCTCTATGACCGCTACCGGGAGGAAGCCCCTCGTTACGAGGACAGGCGGGACGCTATGGCGGTGTCCATCGTAGCCGCCTTCAAGTCCCTGTCGGGAAGTTCCATGACCACGATCGCCGGGTTCCTGGCGCTGTGTTTCATGCGTCTCACGCTGGGGCGGGACATCGGCCTTGTGATGGCCAAGGGTGTGGTGCTGGGCATTGCCACGGTGGTGCTGGTGCTCCCCGCGATCCTTCTTCTGATGGATAATGTCATCCAGAAGCACCACCACCGCTGCCTGAAGCTGAACACCACAGGGCTTAATGCCTTTGTGGTGCGTCACAGCAAGGGTTTTGTGATTTTGTTCCTGATCCTCTTTCTCCCGGCGGTGTACGCCAACAACCACACCCAGATGTATTACAAACTGGACGAGGCGGTGCCCCAGGATATGCCCTCCATCGTCTCCAACAATAAGCTGAAAGATGAGTTCAACATGGCCTCCACCCACTTTATTGTTATGAGCGACGGTCTGGACCACGCCTCCATGAAGGAACTGACCGAGGCTATCGACGCTCTGCCCGGTATTACAAGCTCGGTGGCCTATGACAAGCTGCTGCCTGACGGCATCCCGGATTTCTTCATTCCGGAGGACCTGAAAAAGATCTGTAAGCAGGACGGCTACCAGATGATGATGGTCAACTCCAGCTATGTCACCGCGTCCGATCAGGTGGGAGAGCAGTTGGAGGAGCTGAACGCCCTTTTGAAGCAGTATGACCCCAACGCCTACATCACCGGGGAGGCCGCCATGACAAACGACCTTATCCAGGTGGCAAACGAGGATTTCCGGGTCACCAGCTACCTGTCCATCATCGCCATCTTTATCCTGGTGGCCATCGCCTTCAAGTCCATCTCCATCCCCATTCTGCTGGTGGCCACCATTGAGCTTGCCATCTTCATCAACCAGGGGATCCCCTATTTCACCGGGACAGAGGTGGCCTTCATCACGCCTACGGTCATCAGCTGTATCCAATTGGGGGCCACGGTGGATTACGCCATATTGATGACCACCCGGTTCCAGGAGGAGCTGCAGAAGGGTTTGGACAGGAAGGAGGCCATCCAGAAGGCCGCCGGGGCCGCTGACGTATCCATTCTTACAAGCGCGCTGGTGTTCTTCTGCTCCACCCTGGGGGTCGCACTGATCTCCACCATGGACCTTATCAGCGGGATCTGCCTGATGCTCTCCCGGGGCGCGGTCATTTCGGCCCTGGTGTGTATGCTGATCCTGCCCTCGGTGCTGGTGAGCTTTGAACCCCTTATCGCCAAGACCACCCTGCACTGGAGGACCCCCAAGCCGCCGAAAGGTTCCAAAATTCCCGCTTTGCAAGCTGCACAAGGAAAGGAGTCCGATCCGCAATGAAATCCATCCGTAAACGTACTTTGGCTTTGACTTTGGCTGCTGCCATGACCGCCGGGGCCATCGGGCCTGCCGCATCTGCCGTGACCATCCCCGCCTCCTGCGATGAGACCTACTATGCCACCCTGGACTACTATGGGCAGATGAAGGAGGGCAGCGTGGTCAAGAGCTACCGGCTCAACGGGGCCACCTCGGTCGCTGACTACGGGACCTATGACGAGGTGATAAACCTCTCTGACGACAGTATCCCCACCGTGAACGGGGATACCGTCATCTTTGAACTGGGGGAGGAGGCCCCGGAAAAATTCTACTTTGAGGGAAAGACCGCCAAGCCCTTTGAGGAGCTGCCCTGGGATATCGCCGTCTCCTACCGGCTCAACGGGGCCTCCGTCCCGGCCGAGGACCTGGCGGGGAGGACGGGGCTGGTGGAGATCGCCCTGGATGTGACCCGGAATCCCCGGGCTTCGGAGTACAGCAAAAGCAACCTGGTGCTGACCGCCGCCGCGGCTTTCAACGACGACGACATCACCTCTCTGGAGGCCCCCGGGGCGGAGGTCCAGATGGTGGGCAACCTGCGGACGGTCCTCTTTATGGTCCTGCCCGGGGAGGAGCAGCATTTCGTCATCCGGGTGGGAAGCGAGGACTTCTCCTTCTCGGGGCTTATCCTTCTGGCGGTCCCTGCCACCCTCCAGCAGCTGGAGCAGGTGGCGGAGCTCCGGGAGGCCAAGGAGAAGGGGGAGGATTCCCTGGACTCCATTGGAGACAGCATGGACACCATTCTCAACACCCTGGAGGGGATGTCCGGAAACCTGAACACTGCCGCGGCCGGGCTGGACCGGCTGGACAGCGCCCGGGGCACGGTGTCGGGCGGGAAAAATGACGTCTATGCCAAAGCCGACGTGGCGCTGGGTGATCTGAAGGCCCTGGCCGGCACGCTGGGGAGTCTGGACCGGTATGCGGACACGGCCTCCCAGGCCATCGCCGACCTGAACCAGACGCTGAATGGGCTCAACGGAACGGTGCAGGAGCTGGGACCCGAGCTGGAGAATACCCGGAAAACCGTCGAGGCCATCCAGAGGGATACAAAGGCCCTGGGCGGGCTGCTGGGGGATGTGGAGGGCTATAACAAGAGAGCCACCGATATCGCCGCCAGCCTGGCCAGTGAGTTGGGGGACCTGGAGGAGAACATGGACGGGCTGGAGTTTTCCCTCCGGCGGCTGGAGAGCGCGTTGCGGGATCCGGGGGATCTGCCCCAGATGGATAAGCTTGAGGTCAGCGGTATGAGCAGTAAGGAGGATGTGGAGAAAAATGTTGCGGCGGTGACAGATCTCCACAACCAGTTTGAGGCCAACAAAGCGACGCTCCAGCAGTTTGACCCCAATGTGGCCTTTGACCGGGACGGCATTGTGCTGATGGCTTTCCTGCAGGGGTATCAGTCCCAGGTGCAGGAGCAGGTGGTGGCCCAGATGTATCAGGCGTATGTGCAGCAGTGCGGGGCGGCGGGGGTGGCGCCGGACCCGGTGGAGACCTTTGTGACAGCCAACCAGGCCGCCATCGCCGCCCAGGTCCAGGCCTATATGGGGGCAAACTTTGCCGCAGATCACGCCGCTTTCCTTGCCAGTGAGGAGGGCCAGGCCGCTGCCCAGCAGGGGCAGGCTGCCGCGCAGCTTTGGGCTCTTATCAGCGATCCTGACAAGAAGGCGGAGCTGATGGGGCAGGTGGAGACCCTGGAGCTGGTCAACAGCCAGGTGCGGCCCGTGGTCAACGGCAAGATCGGGGAGATCGACCGCTATATCCGGAACATCACCCGGCCCACCGCCAATGTGGTGGATGAGCTGGCCGACATGGTGGAGGACGTGGGGGATACCGGCATGACTGACGATCTGGCCGCCCTGGCCAGGCTGTGCCGGGACCTTCTCAAAACCATGAAGGAGCATGAGGGGGAGGGGGCGGACCTTCTGGAGCACGCGGATGAGCTGGGGGATCTGGCCAGCCGGGTCACAGTCACCGCCGACGGATTGCTGGAAAGGGTGGATGAGCTGAACGGGATCCTCAATACCTATGAGCCGGAGCTCCAAGCTGCCCTCACCGATGTGCAGACCCTTTCGGGTTCGGCCCAGTCCACGCTCCATGACCTTGCCGCGTCCCTTTCGGCCATGGAGGAGCTGCTGCGCTCTGCGGGACCTCAGCTGGATGCGGGGACCCGGGAGACCCTGGCCGGAGTTTCGGCTTCCCTTCGCAGGGCCACGGTGGGGCTGGACGAGGTGGACGCCATCCGGGACGCCAAAAATACCATCCGGGATCTGATCGACGAGGAGTGGGACACCCACTCCGGTCAGGTGGACGGGCTTTTGAACATTGACGCCGGGGCGGACCCGGTCTCTGTGACCGATCCCCGGAATCCCACCCCCGGCAGCGTGCAGTATGTGATGCGGACCCAGGAGATCAAGGCGGAGGATGTGGAGGAGGAGACTGCCCCCCGGCAGGAGGCGCCTGCCGCCACCTTTTGGGGCCGGGTGGCCGCCATGTTCCGGGGGATATGGGAGGATATCAAAAAGATCCTGCACCTGGGATAAGGCTGAAAAAGGAAAGGCCCGGCATCCTGATGGATGCCGGGCCTTTCCCCGTGCATGAGCACGATCAAAGAGAGGAGGATATCTTGTACGCTTAGTTATACTTGCTGCGGACGATCTGCATGAACTCCTTGACCTTGGCGGGGTCTACACGCTCGCCGGTCTTGAAGCCCCGGCCCACGATGACGGCGTCGGCATACTCCAGATAATCGAGGACGGTCTCGGCCTTCACGCCGGCGCCCACGATGATGGGGAAGTCACCGATCTTTTCCCGCATGGACTTTACGTCCTCTACGGTGATCTTCTTGCACTGGTCGTTCTCGGTGACGATGATGGCGCTGGAGTCATGGTTGATGGCGTTCTGGGCCAGCTCGTTGATGGGCACCTCAGGGCAGCCGTAGGTCTCGGCGGTATGGACGTCGGTGAAGAGCAGGGTCTTGGCGGGGTAGTCCTTCATGAGCTTGGCCAGGGGGGTGGAGCAGGCCTCGATCATGCCGAAGGAGCCGGCCCGGTTGTCCACGAAGGCCTCCAGACGGATGAAGTCGGCGTCGATGGCGTAGGCCATGGCCCACTCCTGGACGAAGGCGTTCATCTCGATGTTGACGCCGAAGGGGACGGGGCAGAAGGACTTGATCTCGGTGGCGATGCGGAGCATCAGGGAGTAGGCCTCCAGGGGCACCTCGGTGCTGTACTGGGGCCAGTCGCTGAAGTTCTCCAGGGAGATGGCGTCCACGCCGCAGTCGATGAGGGTCTTGGCGTCCTCGATGGCGTTGCGGATGATCTCCTCCTTGTTGTCCCGGTAGGCGGCGTTGCCAGGCATGGGCAGCAGGTGGACCATGCCGATAACTATTTTCTTGTTGAAAAATTCGCTTCTCATGATAATTCTCTCCTATGCAATGGTTTTTTGTGCGTTTGGGACAAGATCAAGCGCTGACCTCGAGGATATTGTCCTCAAAGGTGATGGCGCGGACCTCCTTGCCGCCTACGGTGGCGGGCTCGTAAAGGATCTCGAAGCCCTTGGCCTTGAACTTGGCGATGATCTCGTCCAGCCGCTCAAAGCTCTCCACCTTGAGGCAGATGTGGACGAAGCCGGTGCGGTTGGGCTCCTTCTTCTGGTCCACGATCTCGGGCTTGGTCATCAGCTCCAGCTTGGGGCCTTCCTCAAACTTGAGGATGTAGGATTTGAAGCCGTTGTCCTCCTCGTAATAGTTGTGGATCTCGGCGCCGAAGCACTCCATGAAGAAGTCCTTGGCTCCCTCCAGGTCCTTGACGAACATACCGACAATGCTGATTCTCATGGGGATCCCTCCTAAGTATTTGCGATTTTATCAATGTCCGGTCAGGCGACCAGACCCAACATGCCCAGGACAAAGCCGAGGGCCATGGTGGCGAAAGTGATGTGGGAGCTCTTGACGCCCTTTTTAGCCAGGCCGTAGACCCCCATGGTCAGCAGAAGGGGCATCATGTTGGGCAGGATGGCGTCGAACACGCCGGTCTGGAGGTTGAAGATCTCCACGCCCTCGGTGACCATGGTCACGTTCCAGTTAAAGCTGACGAAGCTGCACACCAGGGCGCCCATGACGGCGCAGCCCAGGATGCTGGCCACCTCGATGACCTTGTCGAAAATGCCGCTCTCCATGAGCTTTAGGACGGTCTCGCCGCCGCTCTTGTAGCCGATATTGAGCAGCCAGTAGCCCACGCCGTAGAAGATGCCCAAAAACAGGACGGTGTAGGCGACGGGGGCCCAGACAGCTCCCTGAGAGGCCAGGTTGATGAAGATGACGGACAGCACGGGCAGCAGGACCACCTGAGACAGGGTGTCGCCCACGCCGGCGCAGGGGCCCATGAGGCCGGATTTCAGGGATACGAAAGCCTCGTCGGGGATATCGGCGCCCAGCTTCCGCTGCTCTTCCATGGAGGCGCAGATTCCCAGGATCATGCCGCCGAAGTTGTGGTCGGTGTTGAAGAACATGGAGTGGCGCTTCATAGCGGAGATGAGGGCCTCCTCATCATCCTTATAGATCTTCTTGAGAAGGGGGACCATGGCGTTGCAGAAGCCCAGGCCCTGCATCCGCTCGTAGTTGTAGCAGGACTCGCAGAACCAGTGCCAGTTGAGCCAAGAGCGGGTCAGGTCCTTTTTGGAGATGAACTTGTAGGTTGCGTCGTTGGTCTCCTCAATGTTGGAGAAGGCGGCGAAGTCGTCGGGGGTGAAGCCCACCACCAGAACGGCGATGATGCCGAAGGTCAGAGCCACGGCGATGGTGTTCAGGCCCAGGAAGCTGGTGGCCAGGAAGCCCAGGAACAGGAACAGGCGGGCACGGCCCTTGAAGATGGTCAGCAGCATGAGGCCCACGCCGATGGCGGGAAGCATACCGCCCATGACGCTCAGGGCATCCAGCACCCGGCCGCTGAGCATCTCGGTGACGCTGTCCATGGCGGAGGCGCCGAAGTACAGAATGATAAAGCAGATAGCGAAACGGATGACGGACTTGACTACGTAGGGGATCCAGACATTGACCAATTTGATCCGGTTGGCCTTGCCTTCGTCGATCCATTTGTCAGCCAGAGGGACCAGGAAGCACTGACCGGTCATGGTGATGACCTCCAGCACGGAGCCAAACAGGCCCATGGGGACAGCCAGGGCAAGAGCGGCGTTGACATCCAAACCGCCGATGAGGGCAAAGGCGGTGCCCATGACGCCGGCCATACCGGAGTCGGAGGGCAGGGAGCCGCCGGCGGAGATGATGCCCAGATAGATGATGTTGATGGTGGCGCCGATGATGACGCCCTGAACGGGGTTGCCAAGGATCAGGCCCACCACAAGGCCGCCCACCAGAGGACGGTTCAGGGTGGCCCACTGGCCCATGGAACCAAAAGGCCAACAGATATTGGAGAAGCAGTACCACAGGGCGATCAGACAAATTTGAAGAATACTGACGTTCATTCTTTACTCTCCCTTCTATTTACCCACATGAAATTACAAAAGCCGTTTGATATCTTCCTTGGAGTCGGAGGGGACCATCTGGCAGTAGATCGGGGTGCCAAGGGCGGTGATGTCCCGGAACTCCTGGATCTCGGCAGGGCTGGCGGAGATATTCTTGTTGAACCGGTTTCGACCGGGGCCTCCGCCCATGTTGCCTAAAATGATCTCGCTGAAGACAACGCCGTTTTGCAGGGCATGGAGCAGGGGGCCTGGGGTCTTGGACAGGATGAGGACCTTCTCTCCGAGGGCGGGCTCCTCCTTCAGATAGGCGGTGGCGTCCACCTCATTCATCACCAGAAGTTCCACATCCTTGGGAGCGGCGGCAAACAGGATGCGTTTCAGGAACGCGTTGGTGGCGGAGGCGCTGTCGATGATCAGGATCACGTTTGCGTTGCAGAGCTTCAGCCAGGATGTCATGACCTGGCCGTGGATCAGCCGCTCGTCGATTCTTGTCAGAACTACATTCCTCATACATTGGGACCTCCTTTCTCTTTGATGTCGTTGCAGGGGCAATCAATCGGCGCATCCCTCCTTTGACTTGAGCCTGCCCGGACTGGGATCTCCCGGCGGAGAGGGGCTGGCGGGATCAGTCCTTGGCGCTCCGGTAGGCATTGACTTTATCGGCCAGCGCTTTTGCCAGCGCGTAGTCAATGGGCTCTTCGGCCTTGCCGTGGGCCTTCATGGCCGAGCCGACAATGGCGGCTTCCACCAGGGAGAACTGGTCGGTCACATTGTTCAGGTTTACTCCGCTGCCCGCTACCAGGGGCAGGTCCACCGCCTGGCGGACCTGGCGGATGGTCTCCACCGGGGAGGCCGAGCCGGTGTGGGCGCCGGTGATGATGATGGCGTCGGCCCCGCAGTCCCGGGCCATGACGGCGCTTTCCACAATGGGGATCTGGCTGCCCAGCATGAAGGTGTGCTTGGTCTGGATGTCGCACAGAAGGGCGATATCCTCCGCCCCCAGCAGCTTGCGGTAGCGCTGAAGCTCCACGGCGCAGGGGGTGATGACGCCGTCGGAGGTAATGACGGTATCCACAAAGACGGGCACCCGGATGAACTGGGCTCCCACGGCCACGGCAATGGCCAGACCGGCCACGGGGTCGCAGAAGGCGGCGTCGATGCCCACGGGGATGGCTGCCTTCTGCTTGACCAGAGTGCTCACTGTGGTGAGGGCGGTGAGCTGCTCGGGGGCGAGCTTGGTGGAGGCGGGCTTGTCGCAGAAATTCTCTACGATGACCGCGTCCACCCCGGCCTTCTCCATGGCCTCCAGATCGGCCATAGCCCGGTCGATGACCGCCTGCATACTGCCGCCGTAGTTCATGGTCCCGGGCAGGGGCAGACAGTGGATCATGCCGATAATGGCCTTATCCGGCAGAAAGGTAAGCTTTTTCATTGGGATCCCTCCATTTTACAAATATATGTGTATTCCAGGGCTCTTAGCCCAGGGTCATGCCGCCGTCCACCAGAAAGTTGGCGCCGTTGACGTAGGAGGCCTCCTCCGAGCACATGAAGGCGGCCACGTTGGCGATCTCCTCCGGGGCGCCGGGGCGGCCCATGGGGCCGATGGTGACGTTGTCGCCGCTCTCTACGCCTACGTCCTTATAGCTGTCGATGACGGTCTTCATCATATTGGTATTCACCCAGCCGGGGGAGATGGCGTTGATCCGCACCCCGTTGCCGCCGTTTTCGTTGGCGGCGTTTTTGGTCAGGAAGATGATGGCCGCCTTGCTGGAGCCATAGGCGCTCTCATAGGGGTAGCCGAACATGCCGGAGACCGAGCCGAAGTTCAGGATGGCGCCGCTGCGCTGGGCCTGCATGATGGGCAGGACGTTCTGCATCATCAGGAAGGTGCCGAACACATTGACCGAGTAAACCTTTTTTGCGGTCTCGAAGGAGTAGTCCTCCACCCGGGCGCTGGGGCCGGGGATACCGGCGGCGTTGACCAGCACGTCGATATGACCGAAACGGTCCTTGATCTGGGCGATGACGGCTTTGACTGAGGCCTCGTCGGAGACATCGGCCGCGCCGCAGAAGGTGCGCTCCGGGGCCAGCTCCAGGCGCTGAACGGTCTTCTGTACGCTTTCCAGAGATACGTCCAGAAGAGCCAGATCCGCGCCCAGTCCGTAAAACTTCTTTGCCATGGCAGAGCCGATACCGCCGCCTGCGCCGGTCAAAACAACAACCTTACCAGTGTAATCCATCGATGATCCCTTCCTTTTGCTGTATGAGTCAGGTAAAATACCCACTACTGTATTTAATACGCAATTCTCGTGCCACTACAGATAGAGAAAGGGAACAAGGGAAGAAAAAACCGGGATCTGATTTGCAGAAACAGCTGCAGTTCAAAGGGTTTCGGGGAGAGAGAGCATGAAATAAAAATGTTCTGCCCGGGGAATATCGTAGCCAAAGGGGGCAAAGACCCGCCGGGTCAGATTTTCCAGAAAAACGAACCACTGCGCCCTTTCGTAGATCAGAACCTCGTGCTCCGGCTCCATTTGCAGGGTGTTGCCGTCCACGATCCGCTCCAGCATGGAGGCGGCGTGCATGAACAGGCGCGCGTGAACATCTTGGGGGAGAGGCTTTTTGTAGTGGTCCTGCTCCAGAGTACGGGCCAGTTCCCCGATACAGCTGACGGCCAGCTCCTGATTGACGTGGGGGGCGATGAAATGAAAGCCCTCGATAAGGGAATTGTAGCTCTCTTCCTCCAAAAGCTCTGCTGTCTCCATGGAATCCCGGCTTGCGTGGATGGTCCAGTCGTCCACCAGGGAGGCGATGGCCAAAAGGCCCCGGCTGCTGAACACCTGGTCGGCGGTGATGAAGGGCACCCCGGGGATGTGGGGGTCGATGGTGCCTACGATGAGCTTCAGGGAGGCGCGGTAGGCCTGGGCGATGGCCTCCATATTTTCCAGAGAACTGATGGCCACCACCCGCAGGCGGGGGATATAGGACAGACGCTTTTCCAAAATTTCCTGGATGCTCTTGGCGCTGCCAATGCCGGTGACGCAGATGGAGAGGATGATCCGTTCCGGATTTTCACTCTCAAGCCGGTTCTGAAGGTCGCACAGGTCCACGCCGGAGGAGCGGAACAGGTGGCCCATAAGCCGGGAATAGCTTTCGATGATATGCCGCTTTACGGAGGCCAGATCGTGGACCTCCGGGTCCAGGGTGAGGCGGTTGGCCTCCAGCAGGAGACGCTGCTCTAACACGGGGATGACCTTGCAGGGGATGCCGGTGGACTTCACCAGCTCGGGCTCCAGGGAGGCCAGGGCCTTGATGTCGGTGAAGACCAGGTTTCCGGACGAGCCGTGGAAGGTGCTGATGCTGTCGCAGACGGCGTTGAAAAGGGTGTTGTCGGTGCGCCCGTCCACCCAGTGGACATGGGAGGTGTGATAGACGGAGTTGAGGTACTTGGCCATGCCGGCGGCCACTCCCTCGCTGTCCGAAACCAGAGTGATCCAGACCGGAGGGGCGTCCTGCCGGTCCCCCACCTGATGGAGGAGGATGGCCAGACAGTTCATCTCATCGTCGGAGATCTTGGCCTTGAGAACGGTGGAGAGCCAATCCCGGTTTTTCTGCAAGAACTCCATCTCCCGGACGTAGCCGGTCATGGAGTTGCGGAAGCTGAAGGGGAGGGCGGGCTGCTCGGAGCGCATTCGGCTGACATATTGGCTGATGTGCATGGCGAAGAGGGTGGCGGCCATGGGGGGATAGCTGCGCTCCAGCTCATAAGTGGCCCGGCTGAGGAATTCGCTGCAGATGCCGATACAGCCGGGGAAAAGGATGCTGCTGAGCATCGTCTCGTCCAGGTCGGGGGACTGGAGCAGCCGCTCCATATTCAAATAGTAATTGCTGATCTCCGAGGTGACCATCTGCTGGATGTCCACGCCGCCCGCGGCCTGGATGGAGCTGCCGGACATTTTGTCCTCTACAAAATCGTAGATGTCCACAAAGGGGGAGATGTCTGCGGTCCCGCCCTGAAAGCGGGGAGAGGGGACCACCAGATCCTCCTGGAAGCGGAGTTCTCCGTTGGGATAGGGCTTGTTCTCTGTGGTGAGGTTGTAGGTCTGGAAGGACAGGTCGGAGAAGGTGACCTTGATCTCGCTGCTCCGGTTCCCGGGGGTGTTCTCCCGCAGGAAAGCCTTGGCGCAGGAGATCTGGACCATATTTTTCAGCGTGCCCAGGTTGGAGTGGAGGGAGTAGTCCAGAATGCTGTTGAGAGCTTCCCGCTTGATGCGCAGGGTCCGCCCGATGTGGGAGGCCTCCTCCGCGTAGAAATGCTCCACCAGCTCCAGCCGCTCCTTGATGGGCCGGTCGGACAGGGTGGGCATGGAGATCAGGACGGGCATACGGCGCAGGAAGGTCTCCAGAAGGTCGGTGTGGGGCTTGGTGGTGGCGCCGATGAGCATAAAGTGGGAGTGGCGCTGGGTGTTATCCCCGATGCGGTGGAAGACCCCGGTATCCAGCAGGGTGAAGAAGGTCTCCTGTCCGGCGGAGGAGAGGCAGTGGATCTCGTCCAGGAACAGGATACCGTTATTTGCCTGCTCCACAAGACCG
>CANPNN010000024.1 GCA_947575475.1 uncultured Pseudoflavonifractor sp. | reverse complement strand
CCGGCGTTCCGCCAAAATAGCCCAGCAGCCGCTGGTCCAGCCCGGTGACCACCGCAAAAGCGCAGGTGGTCGCCATTAACGCCGCCGCGGCCGCCACGGCGGCGAAACGGGACAGCTTCTTTCCTGTTTTCATTCTGGTTTCCGTCCTTTCTTCCATCAGGAGGGCGGAAAGCATGGCCTCCTCCTGCACCGGGGTGGGCCTCACCTGGTCCAGGACCCGGTCTAAGTCCTCATACGCCATATCCTTCGGCCTCCAATCTCTGTTTGAGTTTTGCTCTGGCCCGAAAGAGCCAGGTCCGGAGGGTGGCGGGCTTAGTCCCCATGAGCTCCGCCGTCTCCTCGGTGCTGTACCCCTGGTAATAGTGGAGGTAGAGGGCCGTCCGCTCCCTCTCAGGCAGGGAGAGCAGCGCCTGCCACACCTCCCCGTCCTCGGGGGCTTCCCAGGGGATGGTCTCCAGGGCCTCCTCCCCGGCCCGCCGTGTTCGCCACCAGTGTTTGAGCTGGTTCCTGCACTCGTTTCGGGCGGTGGCGATGAGCCAGGCCCTCTCGTGCTCCGGATCACGGAAGGGCTCGCTTTGCTCCAGGACCTTTCGGAACACCGTCTGGCAGGCGTCCTCCGCGTCGGGAACGTTTTTCAGCAGCATGAGACAGATCTGGTACACCATCCCCACCCGCCGCCGGTAGAGGCCGGCCAGTTCCTCCTTGGAATAGGCTCCCGCCACGGATCTCACCTCCTTTTGTGTGTTCTCTGCTTATAACACAATTTTACCGCCCCTTTTGTTTCAAGAAAAGGAAAAAAGAGCAAATCTCCTCCCGCCCCTTTTTGGTGGAGGGATCCTCTGGCGTATATTTACACAAAAAGGCGACGTTTTAGCAGGAAACCAAGCAGAAAGGGACCCGCGCCAAATTTTTGGCGCGGGTCCCTTTGCAACTGTCCTTTTATTGGTTCCAGTCCGGTCCGCCGGTGGCCAGACATACATCTTCGTAGTACCAGGTCCCCTCCGGGTTGTCGGACCAAGACGGGGCGTTTATCAACCCCTCGCCGGCGGTCCGGCCCAGGATCCGGTTGATGATGGCCATGACCTCCGCCCGGGTGATAAGGGCATCTGGATCAAAGATCCCGCCGTCCTTGCCCTGGACCCAGCCCTCGGCGGCTACGCGGTCGATGTCTTTCTCCGCCCAGTGATCGGAGATGTCGGAGAAGCCGCTGCTCTCGGCCTCCTCCTCGCCCAGGAACCGTGCGGCGATGGCGGCAAACTCGGCGCGGGTGATCTCCCGCTCCCCGCCAAAGCTGCCGTCGGGCAGGCCCTTGATGATCCCGGCCTTCGCGGCGGTGGAGACCTCCTGGTTATACCAGCTCTCCGCCGTCACGTCGGGGAAGTCGTTCTCCGCGGTGAGGTTGAGCTCCCGGTAGGTCCGGCCCAGGATCCGGTAGAAGATGACTACTACCTCGGCCCGGGTAACGTTGGCCTGAGGCCGGACGGTGCCATCCACAAAGCCCTTGATGTAGGCGTAGGAGCCGGAGGTGTTCAGCTTTTCCAGCCCGGCGAGGGGGACTTTCCCCTCCTCCAGCTCAGACTCCACAGGGATAGCCTCGGTCTCTACCTGGCCGCAGCGGAGGCAGATCCGGGAGCGCTCCCCTTCGTGGGTGGCGTCGGGCGCTGCCGTCACGGTCCATTCGGCCCATTTGTGGACGTGGGCAGAGGAGCCGGAGGAGGAAGAGGAGTTGCGGACCCACTTGGCGTAAAGGGTCATATCCCCGGTGACAGGAGCGGCGAAATCATACTTCTGGGTGTATGCCTCGTCGGTATACCAGCCGGAGAAGCGGTAGCCGCTGCGGGTGGGGGCGGCGGGCTCCACTACCACAGAGCCGGAGACCACCTCCAGCCTGGGGACCTGGCTGCCGCCCATAGCGTCAAAGGTGACGGTGTGGAGGGTGACTCCCTCCAGGGCCAGGATGGCGCTCCGAAGGGCGGCGTAGGCCGCCTTCAGTTCGGAGACTTCGCTCTCCTCGCTCAGGGTGGAGATCTGCTCCAAAGCCTGGTCTACGTCAGCCCAGTCGGTGTATTCCGCCGGGTCCTGACGCCGGGCCCAGCCGGCCAGGGTCTCGATGTCCTGCCAGAGGAGCTCGCTTTCCCGCATACTTACCCGGACGGTGCAGTAGGCGCGGAAGCCGCCGTCCACGGTGGTTGCTACGATGGCGGTGCTGCCCAGGCCCACGGCGGTGACAAGGCCGGTTTCGCCCACCGTGGCGACGGTGGGGTCGGAGGTGGTCCAGAGGATCCCCTGCTCATCGGCCTGCATGGGGAGGACCACGGCCTCCAGGGCCTGGGTGTCACCCCGGTGGAGCTCCAGCCGGGTCCCGGTCTCGGCCAGGTAGAGGCCGGTGACGGGGATAACTTGCTCTGTGGAGGTGTACTTGGCGGCCAGGGCGGCGGAGATGCCGCTCAACTCCGCGTCGGTGAGGGCCCGGTCATAGACCAATATCTCGCAGATGGTGCCCTTCCAGTAGGTCTTATTTTTTCCGCGGCCAAACCAGCCGCCGTCCTGTCCGTTGACGTCCGTCTGATTCTCACCCCGGATATTTTTGGTTGTGGCTCCGGGTGTAACTCCGGCGACGGAGTCAAATCCCACCGTCTCCCCGTTGATCCAAACCGTATCCGTGGTGCCGTCCTTGATAAGGGCGGTGGTAAAGGCGTCTGTGTAGCTGCCGTTCTGATAGAGTACGCCCCGGTAATTTGTGGTCCCGGTGCCAAAGCGTCCCGCCATACCATTGGTGTAGGCGCTGACATACAGGCCGCTCCAGCCGCCGCCCTTCTCGCCAAAATAGAGAACGGAGGAATTGTGGTTGGTATCCATAGAGGTGGGCGACGTCATCTCCGGCTTGGCGTAGATCACGGCCGTCATGGCGCTCTTATTGTTGAAATAGTCCGTATCCAGGCCGATCTTCAGGAAATCGTTGGAGCCGTCAAAGTGGATGCCCAGTACATGGCCCGCCTTATCCACAACGGCAGTGGGCATACTGCCCTCGGCGGTCTGGGTGGCGGTGACCGCCTGGCCGGAGGCGTCCACCGTCCAGGCGGAGACCTTGCCGTCTTCCCCGACCTCAACCCCCTGGGTGGCGTCGGCATGGAGGATGAGGCCATCCTCGGGGATCTCCGCCTTATCGACGGGAAGCTGTGTACCGTAGGTGTCGTTCAGATAGGTGTAGACCTGCTCCAACTCCTGATCGGTAAGCTCGTGATTGAAGACCATAAGCTCACAGATGGTGCCGTCCCAAAGATAACCGTCTTTTCCAGCTCCAAGATAAACGGTTGCCTTATTATTTTTCGTGACCGATCCCTTGGAGGGCGTTGTGCTGAAGGTTTCTCCATCCACATCGATCCGATAGGTGGAATTCCCCCAGCGGACGGCGGTGGTGGTGAACCCGGTAACCGGATCCCGCTTGGCGCCGTTGGGGCCGCTGTCGTTGGGAGTACCTGTCCCAAACCGGGCGGATATGCTGTCGGTATAAATGCCTACATAGACGCTGCCCCAGCTACCGGCTTCGTCCACGGTGAAAGTCGTGTTCCTCTGGGACCACCAGGCGGCGTCATGTCCGCTGCCAGTGCCCAAAGGAGTCTCCGACGCCGCCAGAGCAATGACCGTCATGCCCTCCAGGTCGTTGAAGGAACCGTCGGGAAGGGGCATCTGAAGCACACCGTTGGAAAAATGTACGCCGCTATGTCCATTGTACGCATTTTCGCTCACAGTGGGCTTTTGGGACGTGTTGGTCTTGAAGGTGGCTTTCCGGCCGTTGACCTTGGAGGACCAGGCAGACACGTTTCCGTCCCCGTCGGCCTCGACGCCTTCGGTGGTACTGAGCCAGAAGAGCATCCTCCCTGGGTCAAAGGGGTCGTCGGGGAGAGGAGCCGCCTCCGCCTTGACTGTCACCGTGGCCTGGACGGCCTGGCCGGTGAGGAGGGTGCCGGATACGGTAAAGGTCCCCTCCTCCTGGTAGTTGCGGGGATGGATGGGCGCCCACTTGACCCCCACCTGGCCGGTGCGGCCGCTGGCGTAGGTGACCTCCACCCGGTCAGGAAGCTCGGGGGCCTGGCCGGGGGCGCACTCCGCCGTCACGGGCTGGACGGAGTCCACGGCGTCGGCATACTTTTCCTCCAGAGCCAGGGCGATACCCCGGAGTTCGTCGTCGGTAAGGGCACGGTCATAGATCAAAAGCTCACAGAGAGCGCCCTTCCAGTAGGTGTTGTTCTTCCCGCGGCCAAGCCAGGTGGCTGCCGCATCGATGTTTTTGGTGGTCTCCCCGGCAGGGGTGCCGGTGGAGGCAAAGGTCACGGTCTCCCCGTTGATCCAAACCTTATCGGTGGAGCCGTCCTTGATGAGGGCGGTGGTGGCGTCGGTATAGCTGCCCTCCCGGTACAGCACCCCCCGGTAACTGCTGGTACCGGTGCCGAAGCGTCCAGCCATGCCGTTGGTGTAGGCGCCAACGTACATACCGCCCCAGTCTCCCGACTCGCCCAGGTAGAGGGTGGAGATGTTGTGGTTGGTGTCCATGGTGGTGGGGGCGGCCTGCTCGGGCCTTGTGTAGAGCACGGCGGTCATGGCGGATTTGCCGTTGAAGAAGTCCTTGTCCAGAGCGAGGCTCAGGAAATCGTCGGAGCCGTCAAAGCGGATACCGGTGGCGTTGCCTGCGCTGTCCAGGACCAGGATGGGCTTGCTGCTGTCGGTGCCCTGGGTAGCCGTGACCTCCCCGCCGGAGGTGGCGAGGGTCCAGGCGGAGACCTTGCCGTCTTCCCCGGCCTCCACCCCCTGGGTGGCGTCGGCATGGAGGATAAGGCCCTCCTCCGGGATCTCGGGCAGGGTGAGCTGTACCGTGACGGTGGCCGTCACATAATCCTGGAGCATGGACACGTAGCCCAGCACCGTGAACTCCCCAGCCTGGGCGTAGCTTTCCGCAGAGATCTGCTCCCATCGGACCTGGAAGCCGTAGCTCTCCTCCCCATAAGTCACGGCTACGCTGCTGGGAAGCTGGGGCTCCACTCCGGCCTGGGTGGTCACGGTGATCTCCTCCACCTTCGGGTCGCCGGTGAGACCGGCGATGCTCTGGAAGGAGAAGGAGTCCAGATTCAGAAGGTTCCGGTCGGGAATGCCCTGGGCCTGCACATAGAGGGTGTAGGTCCCCTCGGGGATCTCCCGGGCGAGTTCGGCGCTGTAGGACTGGTAGTCAGCGGAGGTCCCCACCGTCACGGTGGCGATGCGGTCCTCTGCGGTCATTCCGTCCAGATAGAACTGCAGGGAGGCCGTCTCGTCCAGGCCCCGGGCCTGGACCGCGAGCATGCTCGCGGGCTCAAGGAAATTTATATTCTCATAGGAAAGCCAGTCTCCAAGACCCATCTTCTCCACGCACTTGTTCATGGACCCATCATGTCCTGCGGGGACGGAGAAGCGGTGGTCGTCCACATTGAAGGAATTGAAATGCTCGGCCTCGATGATCTCCAGCGCGGGCCGGTCCTGGGCGATGGTCTGGAGATATACGGCCAGCTCTCCAGGGCGGTCGGTCTGGATGGCGGTGTAACCCCGCTCAAGCATCTTGGCCCAGGTGGTCTGGGTGTCGGGCAGGGTGCCGCAAAGGCCGGACCACATGGTGTTGACGAACATGGATACCCCGTTGGTCCTGCACCATGGCTCTAGGTTATCTTCGATAGCCGCCAGAAGATCGTCGTTCCCAATACAGACCTCCGCCATTACCAGGTTGTCCCCGTTGTCCAGATGGCTTTGGAGGGTGGGGATGCTGCCGTCTGTGCCCGGGCGGTGGATATATACGTAGAGGATGCTGCGCTGGACCTCAGCGGCGTCAATGGGATCTTCGGGATATAGCGCATTCCAATTTTCGGCCGCTGCCGCATACCAGTTATTCATGGTTTCGGGGCTGACTGAGTTTTTAAAGAATACATGATCCAGCATATCAGTCTCCCGGAAAAGGACATAGCAGGCTACAAACCGGTCCTGACTGAAGCAGTGGTCCAGGTTGATCATGGTCTGGTGGTCCATAAGCTCGATGGCGTCGTCCAGCCGGGACAGGGGCATAGTGTCCCCCGCCTGGGCCGGGGCGCCGGCGTGCTCGGCGTAGTTGGACAGGCCGTTCAGCAGCGCCGCATCCTCCTGGGTAAGGGCGTAGATAGGGTTTCCGCTGCCCTGCCCATTTTTCAGGGGATACTCCCTCAGCTCCTCCCAGGTGAGGCCATCAATGTTCTTGTCCACCCCGGTGCAGCGGGAGATGGACTCGTCGTGGGAGAGGACCACCACGCCGTCGGAGGTGAGCTTCACGTCCAGCTCTACCACGTCGATCCCCATGTCCATGCAGGACTGGATGGCCAGCAGGGAGTTTTCGGGGTAGTTGCGCCAGTCGGCCCGGTGGGAGACCGACATGGGGACCCCGTCTTGGAACTTTTCTGTGCCCGGCTGCGGCCCGTAATCAGGGACCGGGTAGGCCAAGGCGGAGACGGACAGAAGCTGTACCGTCATTGCCAGGGACAGGAGCAGGGATCCGATGCGTCGTTTTTTCATGCGCTGCCTTCCTCCTTTTAATTGTGAATTCCGCCAAAAATGAGAGGATAAATCTTGCTGATTACAATCATATTTTACAAGACCAAAGAGGAAAAATCTACTGGACAATTCTGCGTTTATTTGTGAAATTTCCTTTTTTAGGGGAAATGGGGGGCGGTATCCGGAAAAGATCTGCCGTTTTTACCATTTTTTGTCAGAGAATGGATATTAGCAGCCTTTTGTTTTGAGGAAAGGAGGAAAAGGGGCGAACCACTTTCCGCCCTTTTCCATAGGATGCCTGTGAGGTGATCCCATGGATGTTTATTCCGCCCTTGCGGCGGGTCTGATCTTTGCTTTGGCCTGCAATTTGGATACGGTGCTGGCGGCAGTGGGCCAGGGGGCCGGGGGAGGGAGGCTGGGGCTTTGGGAGGTCCTGACCGTCGCCTCGGTGACCACAGCGGTGACCTTCCTCTCGCTGACCCTTGGCTCGCTGGGGGCCGCCTTATTGCCCCGGGGTCTTGCCGAACGGCTGGGGGGGCTGGCCCTTATCGCGCTGGGACTTTGGTACTTACTGGATGCCCTCCGGGGCAAGGATTCGGATCCCGGCGGACCGGACCGCGGCTGGATGGCTCTCTCCGCTGCGCTTGCGGTAAACAACGCCGGCGTAGGGGTGGCGGCCGGGGTCACGGGCCTGTCTCCCGTTCTGGCCTCGGGGTGTAATTTTGTAGTGACCATCCTTGCCCTGCTCCTGGGGGGCCAGTTGGGGAAAAAACTCTCCCGCTGGAGCGCCCTGGCCCTGCCGGTATCGGGGGCCATGCTGGCGGCGCTGGGGCTTTGGCAGATCCTGTGAAAAGACCGTCCTGTCTGCTGGTTGCGGACAGGACGGTCTTTTTCGTACAGAAAAGGGCGGGGGAGATCCCCCCGCCCTTTTCCGCGTCAGGCCGCATCCATGCTTTGCAGTTCGCTCTGGGCCTCGCTCATCGTGTCAGCCGAGAAGTAAAAGTGCCCAGTAGCGTCGTAAACCTCAACATGGCCCCTCACATACCGCAGCTCGAACCGTTCTGTCATGTGGACCTCACTCCTTTCTTCTGTGTCTCTATCCTACCAAACATAGTGTCCGATTATATGGACTTAAACGGGTCCCGGTCATACCGCGCCCGTTAAGTCTTGGAAATATGGGACGGCAAGGGCCGTCATTTGTTCCGGAGGCTCCTGAAAGCCGCCGGACATCCAGTCCGCCAGCAGGCCGCTGAGACCGTGGAGAAGAAAGCGGTGGGCCGGATCGTCCTCGTTCAGGGGGAGGCGTTCCCGCAAAAAGTGGTGCAGCTTGGCGGGAAGGGCGGGGTCGGCGTCGGAGGAGAGGAGCTGGGACCAGTCCTCCCGCTTTTCCAAAAGTCCCCGGAGGGCCTCGGTCAGGATCTCGCTGGGACTCTGCCCCTCCTGGGAAGGGGAGACCTGGCTCAAAAGGTCAAACTCCAGCTCATACAGAATGCCGTACTGGTTTTCGTAATGGCGGTAAAAGGTGGCGCGGTTGATCTCGGCCAGCCGGCATACGTCGGCCACTGTGATCTTGTCAATGGTCTGTTCCTTGAGAAGGGAGAGGAACGACTGCCGTATCACCATTTTTGTGTAGCGAACTCTTCCGTCTATGGCCTTCTCCCTCCCTATGGGCCGCGACTGTGGCCGCGCTCCCGCCGATTCGTCCTATTGTTCTGCGCTGCTGTCGTGAACCGGTGCTCAGAGGGCAGAGAATAGAGGTTTTTCAAGGAACTAAAGACAGTATAGCATGGAAATCTTGGAAATGCAACAACCGTATTAAAAATTTTATATGTTTTGTTATTTTCAACAGAAATTAATAAGATGAATTGGATATATTTTTCTATAGAAAAATATAAATCATTTGTTGCAAAAATGGGAAAAAAGCTGCAAAAAAGCGGTACGCCATGAAAATCATGGCGTACCGCTTAAAAAATGATGCCTAAAAAAGGATCAGCACAGTTTGGCTCCGGCGGGGATGGCGTCGCTGATCATGAGAAGATTCAGCGCTTCCTCTCCCTTTTCGGTGTGAACGGCGGAGATAAGCATTCCCTGGCTCTCCTGGCCCATCATCTTCCGGGGGGGCAGGTTCACAATGGCTACCAGGGTCTTGCCCACCAGGTCCTCGGGCTTATACCATTTGGCGATACCCGAGAGGATCTGCCGGTCCATCCCCGTGCCGTCGTCCAGGGTGAATTTCAGCAGCTTGTCCGACTTTTTTACGCTCTCGCAGGCCTTCACCTTCACCGCCCGAAAGTCGCTGCGGCAGAAGGTTTCAAAGTCTACGCTTTCCGTGGCCAGAGGCTCTACCTCCAACTCGGGCAGGGCAGCCCTCTTGGCCTCCTCTGAGATCCGCTCCAGCTCGGCAAGCTCCTTCTCCGTGTCGATCCGGGGGAACAGATTCTCTCCCCGGCGTACGGTGACAACGGCGGGCAGGGCGCCCCACTTTTCTGCGCTGAGCCAGGTGCGGCAGTCCTCGCAGGCACCGATCTGGTCGAAGATCTTGGCGGTGGTCTCTGGCATGAAAGGAGTCAGCAGCACGGCGCTCAGGCGGAGGGACTCCAGCAGGTTATACATGACCCGCCCGAGCCGGGGGCCGTTGGCGTCCATGTCCTTGGCAAGGGTCCAGGGGGCGTTCTCGTCGATATACTTGTTGGCCCGGCTGATGACCTTGAAGACCTCCTCCAGGGCCTTGTGGGGGGCGTAATGCTCCATGGCCTCCTCATAGCGGTCCCGGAGGCCCGAGGCCAGCTCTGTCAGGGGAGCGTCCAGAGCCTCATCGGCCTTCTGCGCGGCGGGCAGGGTCCCGCCGAAATACTTGTCCACCATGGACACGGTGCGGGAGAGCAGGTTGCCCAGGTCGTTGGCCAGGTCAATGTTGATGGTCTGGATCAGAAGCTCGTTGGAGAAGTTGCCGTCGGAGCCAAAGGGGAAGGTGCGCATGAGGAAGAAGCGGAGGGCGTCCACCCCGAATTTCTCCGACAGCAGATAGGGATCTACCACGTTGCCCTTGCTCTTGCTCATCTTTCCCCCGTCCAGCAGCAGCCAGCCGTGACCGAAGACCTTCTTGGGCAGGGGGAGCTCCATACTCATCAGCATGGCGGGCCAGATAATGGTATGGAACCGGACGATCTCCTTGCCGATAATGTGGACGTCGGCAGGCCAGAAGGTATCCAAATCGTTATATTTGTCGTTCATATAACCCAGAGCAGTCATATAGTTGAAAAGAGCGTCGATCCACACATAGACCACATGGCCCGGATCGAAGTCCACAGGGACCCCCCAGGTAAAGCTGGTCCGGGAGACGCAGAGGTCCTCCAGGCCGGGCTTGATGAAGTTGTTGACCATCTCGTTGACCCGGCTGCGGGGCTCCAGGAAATCGGTGTTCTCCAGCAGATCCTGGATCCGGTCAGCATACTTGGAAAGGCGGAAGAAGTAGGCCTCCTCTTCGGCATCCTGGACCTCCCGGCCGCAATCGGGACATTTGCCGTCCACCAGCTGGGATTCTGTCCAGAAGGATTCGCAGGGCTTACAGTACTTGCCCGCATACTTGCCCTTATAAATGTCTCCCTTGTCGTACATGGCTTTAAAGATCTTCTGGATGGAGGCCACATGGTAGTCGTCGGTAGTGCGGATAAACCGGTCATAGCTGATGTTCATCAGCTTCCACAGATCCAACACCCCCTTCTCTCCCTCCACGATGTTGTCCACATACTGCTGGGGGGTGACGCCGGCGGCCTTGGCCTTGTCCTCAATCTTCTGCCCGTGCTCATCGGTGCCGGTGAGGAACATCACATCATAGCCCTGGAGTCGCTTATACCGGGCGATGGCGTCGGTGGCCACGGTGCAGTAGGCGTGGCCGATGTGGAGCTTGTCCGAGGGGTAGTAGATAGGGGTGGTGATATAGAATTTCTCCGGCATTTTAGTCAGCCTCCGTTTCAGCTTCCGCCGGAGCTTCTGGCTCCTCTACCGGCGGGTGGTTCAAAATAAGGACAGCGTGGGTGGTAAGGTAGAGCACCGCGAACAGGTCCCGGAAGGCGTCTGACAGAGAGTGGTTATCCGCCAGGGTCACCAGGGAAAAATAGGTTCCCGTCAGACAGAAAAAAACGGCCCAGCGGGGTTTTCCGTTTCTGAAGGAAGGGCCTGCGATAAAATAGAGGCCCAGCAGGGAGGTGACAATAGCGAAGACCTCGTAGAGGTAACCCTGGACCACAGGGTCGGCGGCTCTGGTCTGGTAGGTGGAGATGAGCCACACGCAATAGAGGATGCAGGGCTCCAGCGTGGCCAGATTCTCCTTGCCGCCCTCTCGGCGAAAGATAGCCCGGGCCCAGAGGAAAACACAGGGCAGAGCCCCCAGACTCAGTCCGATCCGCAAAGGCGGCAGAATCGCGGAGGCGACCCGGGCAAAGGGAGTTTCCCCCTCGTAGGTGATGATCCCGTTGACCGAGCGGGTAATGATCTCCACCCCGCCGCTGGCCAGCAAAAGCATGGCGGAAAGCAGGAGGGTGGTCACCGCCAGGGTATTCTGCTGCCCGGCAGCGTAGGCCGTCTCCCAGGACAGACGCTTTTCTCCCCGCCAGGACAGGAGCAGGAACAGGAGCGCAGCCAGCAGCGAGAAGCCCGCCACTGCCCAAGCGGCGGGAGCGCCGGAGATGGCCAGTCCTGTATCCGGTTCAAAACCGGTGGCAAGCTGCCACCTCCGAAGGGCAAAGCCCGCCCCGCCGGCGATCAGGGCCAGAAGGGGGGGGAGAAATTTTTTCTGCATGGCGTCAGATCCTCTCTTTAAGCGGTTGACTATGAAGGAATATATAGTATAGCACAATTTTTGGCATTTGAAAAGGGGCGGAATGCATCCGGTCCCGTCCTGTGTAAAAACAAAAACGAACCGCAGGCTACGGTTCGTTTTTGCCGAAAGATCCTTCTTTTTGCGCGATGTGCCCTAAAGGTCCGTCGTCTCACACCGATAGGGCGGCCGGGGCAATTTACTACTCCCAAAGCGGTTTGTCCCTATTTCCCCTCACCGGCGACATACTCCTTTTGAGACTGGATCTCAATGCGGCCAAATCGATTGCGGAGGTATCCATAGAGGAGCAGCCCCGCTGTAATGACCAGGGTGACGACTTTGTAGCCGTTGGACAGGAAGCAGTAGATTACCAGAACGGCGGAGGCCAAGATGGATAGCCCATTCAGAAATTTGTAGAAGGCAGGCGTGATCTTGATGCCGCTCTCCCTCCACTCCTTCTCAAAGCGGGAGGGAACGTTCATGGTAAGCAGCTGCCTATCATAATGACCGTGCCGAGGGGAACCAGCTGCATGGTGACCATGTCGTTCAGGTCGATCCCCAGCACAACAGGGATCACGCCGGCCACATAGAGGAAGCCCAGCACATAGGGGATCCCCCGTTTTTTACTCCGTTTGCCCAGGACCGCGGGCAGCCAGCCGTCCTGGGCGGAGGCCATCAGGGGCTGGTAGCTGGCGGCGGAGCCGCCCACCAGGGAGGTTCCCAGGGCGAACAGGGCGCCGCCCACCAGGAAGAACATGTAAAGTCCGCTTGGCATCATCCGCTTGGCGATATCACCCAGGCCCAGGCCGGCGATCTCCCCATAGGAGTACACATGGGTGGCGGCAAAGCCGATGATGGCATAGAGGGATACGGCGATCAGCGCCGCCAGGAAGAAGGCCAGGGGCAGATCCCGCTTGGGATTTTTCGCCGCCTTCCCCATGCTGATCACATACTGAAAACCGTTGCAGGTATAGGACATGAGGGCCGCGGCCATCATCAGCCTGCCAGCGCCGTTTATCAGCATCGGTTCCCCCGCATAGGCGGCGGGATCAAAATTCATAAGGCCGTATACCACAAAGAGCCCCAGCGCGGCATACATACACACGCACATTACATTCTGCACCCGGGCGGCAAACTTTGTGCCCACGACCACGCAGGCGTAGGTGGCGGTGAGCACCAGGACGGCCACCGCCTTCCGATAGGGGACCAGGGCCGGGAACAGGATTTCCAGATACATGGCAAAGGCGATGACGGTCACCGACTGGGTCCCCAGCTTGAAAAACACGTCGTTGGCTGCGGTAAACCCGGCGCAGACCCGGGGACAGGTGAGTGCGTCCAGGGCGTACATACCCCCATCCAGTTCAAATACATTGGTCAGAATGGGATAGCGGATGGACTGCAGGACCACCAGGGCCATGGCCAGGAACAGGGCAAGGACAATGCCCCGCCCGGTGTAGGCGATGCCAT
>CANPNN010000023.1 GCA_947575475.1 uncultured Pseudoflavonifractor sp. | reverse complement strand
CGACAACCACAAGAAGATCGGCGAGGCCCTGCAGCAGCAGTGGCAGACCGCTCTGGGCGTGGAGGTCAAGCTGGAGAACCAGGAGTGGGCTGCCTTCCTGGAGACCCGTAAGAACGGCGAGTATCAGATCGCCCGGAACGGCTGGATCGCCGACTACAACGATCCCATCTCCTTCCTGGATATGTGGCTCACCGGCGGCGGCAACAACGACGCCCAGTACAGCAATGCTGACTACGACGCCGCCATCAACGAGGCCAAGTCCTCCGCTGATCCCGCCGTCCGTATGGCCGCCATGCACCGGGCCGAGGATATCATCATGGGCCAGGATTGGGCTCTGGGCCCCATCTACTTCTATACCCAGAAGTACATGCTGAACAGCGACGTCAAGGGCATGTATTATACCCCCCTGGGCTACTTCTTCTTCGACCGCTGCACGAAGTAATAGCCGGGGAAACCCAAGCGAAGCAAAAAGCCGCCTCCCATATGGGAGGCGGCTTTTTCGGCCCTCTGTGTAAACGGTGGACTCCGGAGGAGGCGACTCTTTCTGAAAACAGGCCACATTTTTATTTACATTTTTTTGTGGGCTATGGTATAATAAAAATACCAAAGGAGGGGGTACCATGGCAGAACTCTATATTACGATAGGCCGCCAGTTTGGCAGCGGGGGCCGGGAGATCGGCAAAAAGGTAGCTCAGGCTCTGGACGTTCCCTACTATGACAAAGAGATCCTGGCAGTGGCCGCCCAGGAGAGCGGCCTGAGTCAGGAATTTTTGAAAAGCTACGACGAAAAGCCCACCAACAGCTTTTTGTACTCCCAGGTCATGGGCCAGCAGCGCCTGGCTCCCGGAATGCCGGGACATACGGTGGAACAGCTGGCCGCCAACGCCCAGCGGGAGGCGGTGCTGTCGGTGGCGGCCAAGGGCAGCTGCGTCATTGTGGGACGCTGCGCCGACTATATTCTCCGGGATAAGCCGGGACTGGTCCGGGTCTTTGTCTCTGCTGACTGGGACGCCAGAGTTCAGCGGGTCTGCCGCCGGGACGGAGTGACCGAGAAGGAAGCCGTGGAGAAGATCCGGAAGATGGATAAGACGCGGGCCTCCTACTACAATTTCCACACGGATCGGAAGTGGAACTGTGCGGAGAACTATGACCTGTGCGTCAGCTCCTCCTTCCACGGCCCCGACCGGGCGGCGGAGATCATCCTGGATTTTTGCAAGTGACAAAATGAATAAAAAACCAGGTCTCTCTTTTGGGAGAGACCTGGTTTTTGCTTTTGGAGCAAAAGATTCTGGAGGACCGCACGCTGAAAATGATTGAAGTATCAATAGAATTGGAGACATAGATATTTGCTCCCTGGGGAGGGGGCCTATATTTTGTGCAAAATAACATGGAACTTCTGCTTGCATTTTATTCGATGCGTATGTATAATTATACATACACTAGATGCAAAGGAGTGCGTGATCATGAAACAACTGCCTGTAAAAAAATTATTGGCTCTGGGCCTCGGCGCCGCTGTGAGCCTTTCTCTGCTTGCCTCCTGCGGTGGGCGAAGCGCTGAGACCCCCGCTCCGGAGAGCGGCGTAACCCCCTCTGCCGCCCAGACTGCCGCTGTGGAGAAGGAATACAGTGAGATGACCATTGAGGAGCTCAAGCCCCTGCTCCAGACGGTGACCCCGGGCAAGCTGACCATGGTCACCAGTCCCGACTTTGCCCCCTCTGAGTTTTACGCCATCGATGAGGCGGGGAACCCCACTCTGGCGGGCCATGACATTGCGCTGGGCTACTTTATTGCTGATTATATCGGCCTGGAACTGGAGATCGTGCCCATTGATTTTAATGGCGTGCTCATGGAGCTTCAGACAAAATCCGCCGATATGGCCATCGCAGGCCTTGCCAACGATCCCAAGAGGGAGAGCATCATGGACTTTTCCGCCCCCTACTCGGGTGACGCCCAGTCTTTTGTGTGCCTTCAGAGCAACAAGGACCAGTTCCCTGATATCGAGTCTACCAATAAGGCTGAGTATGACATCGGCGCCCAGCTGGGCTCCATTCAGCTTCAGCTGGCGGAGATCTACAGCGCTGATTCCAACATCGTGCAGCTGGCCAAGGTCACCGACATCGTGGCTGAGTTGGTCTCCGGAAAGCTGGATGGCGCCTATATTTCCACCACCACCGCTGAGAACTATGCCAAGCAGTACCCTGAGCTGTGCGTGATCCTGGACGTAAAGAACCCTACCTCCGACAGCACCTGCGTGGGTGTGGTAAAGGACAATCCTGCCCTGCTGGCAGCCATCGATCTGGCGGTCACCGAGGCGGTGGAGAGCGGAAAAATGGAAGAGTTCAAGGCTGAGGCCAAGGCTTTGACGGAGGGCACCACCTATGAGGGACTGCTGGATGAGAACGGAAAGATCCAGTAGAAATATGAATAATATGCACGGAGGATTCGCCGTTAAAGGGAAAAATAGAGCAAACCGACAAAGAGAAAGAGGAGAAATTGAAAAAGGTTTGTAGAAGATGCCCACAAGGCGGGGCTTGTAATTTAAAAGCGGGATATGTATAATTATTCATATCCCCACAAGAGGAAACGGAGTGTAATGAAATGAAAAACTTGACAATGAAGAAGTTCCTGGCTCTGGGCCTCAGCGCCGTTATGAGCCTGACTCTGCTCTCCGGCTGCGGCGGGACCACTACCCACGCTCCCGAGACCAAGGAGCCCGCAGCGGAAAGCGTCGCCCCTGTGGAGAGCGCTCCCGCCCAGAAGGAGTACAGTGAAATGACCATTGAGGAGCTCAAGCCCCTGCTCCAGACTGTGAACAGCGGCAAGCTCACCGTGGCTACCAGCCCTGACTTTGCCCCCTATGAGTTCTATGCCATCGACGAGGCCGGCGATCCCCACATTGCCGGGTTTGATATGGGACTGGCGGCCTATGTGGCCGACTTCCTGGGCCTGGAGCTGGAGATCGTCCCCATTGATTTCGACGGTGTGCTCATGGAGCTCCAGACCAAATCCGTGGATCTGGGTATGGCGGGCCTTTCTCCCGATCCCAAGCGGATGGGGATTATGGATTTCTCCGAAATTTACTATCTGGGCGGCCAGTCCTTTGTCTGCCTGGAGAAGAACAAGGATAAGTTCCCGGATCTGGCCTCCACCAACAAGCCTGAGTACCAGATCGGCGCCCAGGTGGGCTCCATCCAGGTGGACCTGATGCAGACGAACAGCCCCGACGCCGCCCAGATCCAGCTTGCCAAGGTCACCGAGATCATTGCCGAGCTGCTGGCCGAGAAGATGGACGGCGCCTATATCGAGACCGCCGTAGCCGAGAGCTACAAGATCAACTATCCGGAGCTGTGCGTGGCCCTGGAGGTGCCCTATGAGGCCGCCGCCGGTTCCGCCATCGGCGTGCAGAAGGACAATCCTGCCCTGCTGGCAGCGGTAAATCTGGCCATCAAGGCTGCCATGGAGGATGGCAGCATGGACAAGTTTGTGGCCGAGGCCAACGAGCTGGCCAGCGGCGAGATCATTGAGGGCCTGCTGGACGGCTAAGCTCCCGCGAAAAGGAATCTTTCGATCCCTCCCCTTCCCGTTTGGGGAGGGATCGGCCTATCTCGGCCCGGAACCGAAAGGAGACCCACCATGGGAAACTTTATCAAGATCGAAAACTTCCCCCAGATGCTGCCCTACATACAGATGTTCAAGGATGGCCTTGCCGTCACCGTCCTGCTGGCCCTTTTGACGGTGGTCATCGGCTTTGTGCTGGCCCTTGTCCTGGCGGGGCTGCGGATGAGCAGCTTCCGCCCCTTCCTTATGCTTTCCCACGCCTTTCCCAAGGTGTTTGGGTTCTTTGAGCGGGACAGGGAGGGCAACAAGCTGGACAGCGGCTTTCTCTACCACATGGGCCGCTTTAACCCCCTAAGTTTTCTTGCCACCGCCTATGTGGAGATCTGGCGTTCCACCCCCATGGTGGTCCAGATCCTGATCATTTACTACGGCGTATTCAGCATGATCAAGCTGCCCGTCTTCACCATGTTCGGCTCGGTGCGCTTCGACCGGTTCTTTCCCGGCGTGGTGGCTCTGGGTCTCAACTCAGGGGCCTACCTGTGCGAGATCATTCGCTCAGGCCTCCAGTCGGTGGATGGGGGACAGACCGAGGCGGCCCGTTCCCTGGGCCTGAACCAGATGCAGAACCTGCGGTATATCGTTCTGCCCCAGGCCCTGAAAAACATTCTGCCCGCCATCGCCAACGAGTTCGTGGTCATCATCAAGGAGTCGGCCATCACCTGGACCATTGGCGTACAGGACATCATGTATGCCGTCAACGCGGTGAAGGGCGCCACCTTTATCATTATGGAGCCCTTGCTGGTGGCTACGGCCCTCTACTTCTGCCTATGCTTCCCCACCAGCAAGCTCATCGCCTATGTGGAAAGGAGGATGCGCCGTGGCGACGTCAGATAATAAGATGATCCAGGTCCAAAACCTGCGGAAATACTATAACCGGGGGGCCATCAAGGCCCTGGACGGAATCAGCGTGGACATCAACAAGGGAGATGTGATGGTGGTCATCGGCCCCTCCGGCTCGGGCAAGTCCACCTTTCTCCGGTCCCTGAATCTGCTGGAGGATCCCACCGGCGGCGCCATCATCTTTGAGGGCGTGGATATCACCAAGAAAAAGTATGTTCCCAAGGAGAGCCTGTCGGGCCGGATGGTAAGGGTCGACATCGACCAGCACCGACAGAAGATGGGCATGGTTTTCCAGCATTTTAATCTGTTTCCCCACATGACCATCCTGGACAATATGACCCTGGCCCCCATCAAGGTCAAGGGTATGGGCAAGAAGGAGGCCGAGGAGAAGGCCCTGGCCCTTCTGGACCGGGTGGGTCTGAAGGATCGGGCGGAGGCCTTCCCCATCCAGCTCTCCGGCGGCCAAAAGCAGCGGGTGGCCATTGTCCGGGCCCTGGCCATGGAGCCGGAGGTCATGCTCTTTGACGAGCCCACCTCCGCCCTGGACCCTGAAATGGTGGGAGAGGTGCTGGAGGTTATGAAAAATCTGGCCAAGGAGGGCATGACCATGGTGGTGGTGACCCATGAGATGGGCTTTGCCCGTGAGGTGGGGAACCGGGTCCTTTTCATGGATGGAGGCAAGCTGCTGGAGGAGGGCTCTCCCGCCGATATCTTTGATCATCCCCAGCATCCCAGACTGCGGGATTTTCTCAGCAAGGTGCTGTAAGCCATAGGGACGGCCCCCTGTGGGCCTACTTCTGAAAAAGAGGTGCTGTATATGGACAAGAACAAGCAGACTGCCATTGACGCGATCGAGGCCAAGGCCCCGCTGATCGCCGGCGTCTCTGACGCGATCTGGGACTATGCCGAGCTTTCCCTCATGGAGGAAAAGTCGGCCGACAAATACTGCGAGGCTCTGCAAAAAGAGGGCTTTGCGGTGGAGAGAGGGATCTGCGGCATCCCCACTGCCTTTTCCGCCGCTTTTGGAAGCGGCAGGCCTGTCATCGGGATCCTGGCCGAGTATGACGCCCTGTCCGGCCTCTCCCAAAAGCCCGGTTGTCTGGAACGGGAGGAGCTGGTTCCCGGCGGCTGCGGCCACGGCTGCGGGCACAACATGCTGGGGGCGGGGGCCATGGCCGCCGTTCTGGGGGTAAAGGCATATTTGGAGAAGACCAAGACCACCGGTACGGTCATCCTCTATGGCTGTCCCGGCGAGGAGGGGGGCGCCGCCAAGGCGTTTATGGCTCGGGATGGCCTGTGGAAGGGCCTGGATGCTGCCATCACCTGGCACCCCGGCGACGCCAACGAGGTGGCCACCGGCTCCTCCAACTCCTGCATCCAGACCCAATATAGCTTTACCGGACTGGCCTCCCACGCTGCCGGTACCCCGGAGAAGGGCCGCAGCGCCCTGGACGCGGTGGAGCTGATGAATATCGGCGTCCAGTTCCTCCGGGAGCATATGTCCAGCAAAGCCCGGATCCATTATGCCATCACCGATGCGGGAGGGCGCAGTCCCAATGTGGTCCAGCCTAAAGCCAGCGTGCTCTACATGGTCCGCTCCAACCGGGTCTCCGAAGCGGTGGAGCTTCAAAAGCGGGTGGACGACATCGCCCGGGGGGCCGCGCTTATGACCGAGACCACCTTTAAAAAGAAGTTTATCGACGGCCTTGCCGATACCGTTCCCAACCATACCCTGGAGGCCCTTCTCTACGAAAACTTCCGGGCCCTGGGTGTCCCCGCTTACACGGCGGAGGAACACGCCTTTGCCGACGCCCTCAGCAAGACCTATCCCGAGACCGGCTACCTTCCCGGCCAGGGGGCCAAGAACGACCCCGGCATCGCCGAGCAGGTCAAGGCCCTGCGGGAGGAGTGCGGCCACGGCATGAACGAGTTTTTGATGCCCTATTACGATGGCGAGGCGTTCACCCCCGGCTCCACCGATGTGGGGGACGTGAGCTGGCTTACCCCCACTGCCCAGATCCGCGTGGCGGCCTTCCCCAACGCCGCCCCGGGTCACAGCTGGCAGAACGTGTCCATCGGCCGGACCTCCATCGCCCATAAGGCGGTCCTGCACGCCGGAAAGGTGATGGCGGCGGCCACCATCGACCTGCTGGAAAAGCCGGAGCTGCTGGAAAAGGCCAGGGCGGAGTTTGAAAAGGCCACCGCCGAGGGGTACACCTGCCCCACTCCCGCCGATGCGGTGCCCGTAGTGCCCGACTAAGGGATAAAGGGAAAAGCGTGGCAGCGCGGCACTCGATGCCGCGCTGCCCTTTCCATGCCCTCCGCTTTTTATTCTTCCCTCCTCCCCCCGATCGTGGTATAATTCCCGGGAAATCATTCTCCAAAGGGGTGCTCTTATGACCCATCTGCTTTTAGCTGTGATTTATCTCTCCTTCATCAGCCTGGGCCTTCCCGACGCTCTCCTGGGCTCGGCCTGGCCCACCATGTATCCCCAGCTGGGCGTCCCCGTGTCCTACGCCGGGATCGTCTCCATGGTCATCTCGGTGGGGACCATCGTCTCCAGTCTCCAGAGTGATCGGCTCACCCGCCGTTTTGGCCCGGGCAGGGTCACCGCCGCCAGCGTGTGCCTCACCGCGGCGGCCCTCTGGGGCTTTTCCATAAGTCATTCCTTCTGGCTTCTGTGCCTGTGGGCCGTTCCCTATGGCCTGGGGGCGGGGAGCGTGGATGCCGCCCTCAACAATTACGTGGCCCTCCACTACGCCAGCCGCCACATGAGCTGGCTTCACTGCATGTGGGGGATCGGGGCCACGGCGGGGCCTTACATCATGGGCTTTGCCCTGGCTGGAGGCCAAGGTTGGAACATGGGCTACCGGGCGGTGGCCCTGCTCCAGATCGCCCTTACTGCACTGCTGGTGTTCTCCCTCCCCCTTTGGAGGGGGAAGGGAGAGCCCGCCAGGGAGGAGGGGAAGCCGGATCGGTCTCTCTCCCTGAAGGAGATCTTCGCCATCCCTGGGGTGCGGGCCATCATCGCCATGTTTTTCTGCTATTGCGCCCTGGAGTCCGGGGCGGGGCTGTGGGCGGGAAGCTACCTGACCCTGAGCCGGGGGGTGGAGGCGGAGACGGCAGCCCGGTACGCAGGGCTTTTCTACCTGGGCATCACCCTGGGCCGGGCGGTCTGCGGCTTTATCACCCTCAAGCTGGGGGACCACCAGATGATCCGTCTGGGCCAGGGGCTCATTCTTTTGGGAGCGGCCGCCCTTCTCCTTCCGGCAGGGCCGGGGGTGGCGCTGGCAGGGCTTATTTTGGTGGGCCTGGGCTGCGCCCCCATCTACCCCAGTATCATCCACTCCATCCCCGGGCTCTTTGGGACGGAGCGGTCTCAGGCCATCATTGGAGTCCAGATGGCCAGCGCCTACACGGGAAGTCTTCTCATGCCTCCCCTCTTTGGTGTGCTGGCGGAGTATGTGGGGGTTGCGCTCCTTCCTTTCTTTCTGCTGGCGCTTTTGGCCCTTATGGTGTTCGGGCATGAGCGGCTGCTGAAGAACCCGTAGGGCGCGGCTTCCTAAACGCGCCGTCCGCACTCTCTATCGTAGGGGCGGGTTCCAAACCCGCCTGAGAGGGGTTCTATTTCAACTGAGTGAATCTGGGGGACATCTTTTCCGCGTGGAAAAGACGCCCCCAGACCCCCAGAAAAGACGCCAGAGGGGGATTTCGATTTCCCCCTCTGGACTCCCCTTGAAACGACCAAGGGAGGGGGCCTGCGGGCCCCCTCGCCTTGGAACCCTCCCCAAGCTGTCTTAACGGCAGAAAGAAAACCCCAGCGGCTTACTTCGTAACGCCGCCGGGGTTCGTTCATTTTTCCTTCTATTGCACCGTGTTCACGCCCCAAAGTCCTGAGAAGAACCAGGCATCAAGATGTGTAGAACAGAGGCGGCGTAATTGCAACGGCATCTTTTTTGTGTTCCGCAAACGTACGCGCGGGCGCGGGGCAAGAGGAACCGCGGGACGAAAAGAAGCAAGAGCCGACTTTAGTACACTTGGTCTTGACCTTAGGGCTTTCTTGGAGAGCGCGAGAGGCCATTCTTTGGCCCGTCAAAGAATGGTCTTTCGCAACCACGCAGTTGAAAATCTGATGTCACCCATCAGTCTTCGGAATCCTTCAAATCCTCCAATGCAAGGCGGGTGGCCTCTACCACAAACGCAGAAAAATTACAGGTCGTACCCTGAATCGCTGTTTCCACTTCTTTGATAATATCATTGGGGAAACGGATGCTCTTTGAGGTGGTAGGAGGAATAGCTGGAATTTTAAATTTGTGTTTACGTGCCACATCTGTCACCCTCTTGCCTTACACTTCATACTTGAATTGTAAGACAAAATGTGCTATTAATATGCAAGACAAGCGTAGCACAGAAAAGATGAGAAGAATGATGAAACGTCCCGAAGCAAAAAAATTTACCATCATCCAGTGGCACCCTGTAGAGGAACGCCCCAGTGAGGGCCGATACATATTGATCCAATATATAGATGCTGACGGTGAGCTGGCTTGTGACTGGGCAGCCTATGAAAAGGGACGCTTCATCTATATATATCCCCATGGCGCTTGGGGGGAGATCAATGAAAAGGTCATATTGGGCTGGTCCTACCTCCCCTTTGACGACTGAGACTGCCGGAAAAAAGGAGCCTTGCCCCTATTGGGCAAGGCTCCTTTTGCGTGTGTGGACTTATTTCACCGCGATACACTCAATCTCCACCAGACCGCCCAGGGGCAGGTCCTTCACGACAAAGCAGGACCGGGCGGGGACTTCCCCTTTGAAAAACTCGGCATAAACGCCGTTAAAGGCGGCAAAGTCGGTGATGTCGGCCAGGAAGCAGGTGGTCTTGGCCACATCGGCAAAGGTCATGCCCGCCTCGGCCAGGACGGCCCCCAGATTCTCCAGGGCCTGTCTGGCCTGGGCCTCAATGCCCCCTTCAGCCAGCTTTCCTGTGGCGGGGATGAGCCCCAGTTGCCCGGAGGTATAAAGGGTATTGCCGCACAGCTTGGCCTGACAGTAGGGCCCTACCGCGGCGGGCGCGGAGGCGGTGGCGATAGTCTCATTCATAACAAAGATCCTCCTTCCAAAAATCGTGGTTTCATTATACACCCTTCCCGCAAAAAAACAAGCGGTCCGTAAGAAAAGAGCAGGCTCCAAGCCAAAGCTCGGGGCCTGCTCCTGTGTGCGGGAGAAAGCTTACTTGTGGGAGACGTACTCCGCGATCCGCATGCCGGCCAGCCGCCCGGAGGCGAAGGCCATGCCGGAGGAGGTGCCGCCCACATCGTAATAGGGCGCGGCGTAGATGGAGCCGTTGTCGCCGCCGGCAATGTAGAGGCCGGGGATCCGCTCCATAGCAGGGGTGAGGGCGTTCATGTTCTCATCGGTGACAATACCGCCCATGGTGCACCAGGAGCCGGCGTGGTACTCGATGAGGTAGTAGGGGCCCTCCCCGATGGCGGTCATGAGGGAGGCGGGCTTGCCGAATTCGGTGTCCTTACCGGCGGCGCACATGGCATCGTAGTTGGCAACGGTCTTGGCCAGGTTCTCCATACCGACCTGGGCCGCCAGCTCCTCAATGGTGTCAGCCTTCCAGACCCAGCCCTCCTGGATGCCCAGCTCCAGATCCTCCTGGAGACGGGGCAGGGGGGTGTTGTGCATGATCACGGGGCTTCCCTCGTTGGCAATGGCGTCATAGTAGATCTCAGGGCTGCCGATGCTCTTAAAGTAGCCCTTGTCCAGGCAGGAATCTACCAACTCCTGGTTGATGATGGTATAGTAGTAACCGTTGGGGCCGGCGTGGAGCAGGGCCTCGCCGCCGGAGGCCAGGGGCTCGTTGGCCAGAACATACTCGTTGAAGAAACGGTCACCGTAGCTGTTGACGAACAGACCACAGCCCATGCCGAAGGTGAGAGCCTGGTTCCGGTCCATCATGTACACGCCGAAGTTGTCCATGCAGGAGGATTTGGAGTTGGTGCCGCCCAGGTCGTTGACCGAAATGGCAAAGGTCTTGCCCAGTTGGGCCCCGGCGTCCAGAGCCATGTTGATGCCATCGCCGGTGCAGGTGGTAACGCCGGTCATGACCCGGACGTTCACATCACCGAAGTGTTCCTTCATCATCTCCTCATTGCCCAGGAAGCCGCCGGTGGCGATCAGGGCTGCGTCACAGTGGATGATAACGGGGGTGCCATCGGCCTTTTCGGCCTTTACGCCCACTACCTTGCCATTCTCCATGATGAGCTCCTGACCGGGGCACTGGTACAGAATCTCTACCCCATCGTCCAGTACCCGCTTTTCAATAAGGCCAAACTTGTTGGGAGTGACAAAGCTGTGAACGTCCCGGAAGCCGGTGTTGAACCGGTCGGCACCGATGTTGAATTCCACACCCACCTCCAGGAAAATGTCGATGGTGGAGCTCATCAGGTCCACCAGGTCCCGGACAGCGGCGGAGTTGACGGTGTAGTGGGAGTAATCCAGCAGATGCTTGGTGAGCTGCTCCTTGGTGTAGGTCTCCCCGTTGGCCTTGGTGATGACGCTCTCCACGGCGCAGGTGCCGCCGATCTGGTTGGAGTTGGAGGCCAGACAGGTGGCGGACTTCTCCAGCACGATGACGCTGGCTCCGGCCTCGGCGGCCTCCAGGGCGCCGAAGAGGCCCGCACCGCCGGCGCCGATGACGCACACATCGGCAGTGTACTCCTCGGCGGCCTTGGCAGTATCAGCCTTCTTTACAGGGGCAGAGCGGAGAAGACCGGCGTCACAGCCCGCCTGAGTCGCCGCATCGGCCACCGCGTCCAGAATGGCGTTGCTGGTGAGGGTCGCGCCGGAAACCACGTCCAGAGCCAGGCTCTGGCTTTCCACGATCCGGCCGGGGAGCTGCTCAATGGCAGGGGTGCCGATGCCCGGAGTCTCGTTATTCTCCCCCACGGTGACGGCGGTGATGGCGTTGGCGGAGAAGGTGACGGCCACCTTCACCTGGCCGCCCATACCGGTGCCCACGCCGGTATAGGTGCCGGCTTTAAAGCTGAGAGCGGTCTGAGTGGGGATGGTCATGTCGCCCACCAGCTTCACGGTGTTGGGGTCATTCTTGTCCCACTCCACATCGATGCCCAGCAGCTCACAGAGGTAACGCACAGGGGCGTAGGTGACGCCACCGGAGGCGAAAACCTCGCCAGTAGCGCCGTTGGAAGCGGTGGCAGTGACGGCCTGCCCGTTGATGGCCAGACCCATAGGGGTGACAGAGATGGTTTTCTCTGCTCCGGCCGCCAGGGCGACCGTACCCATGACCATACCAAGGGCCAGGGCAAGTGCTGTGATCCTTTTTTTCATACCTTTTCCTCCTTTTTAGCTTGGGTCCTGGATTTTCAGACCTTGCATCTTTGATTATAAACCCTCACCTTAGATGAGACTCAAGAGGAAAATTAAAAATTTCACAAAAATTGTGGAGGAGCCCGTCAAGGCTCCTCCACAGGAAGATAACATACCACAGCGGCTCTGGCCTGCCTGGCGCTGTCAAACCAGCGTCCCTGAAGCTCAGCGCATACCGGATCCCCTACCCGCAGCCCCTGCCGCTCACATTCCGCCAGCGGCCGGGCGAACATTTCCCGGGTGATAAGGCAGGCGTCATCCACCAGGGTGGAGGCGGCAAGATATTTCCTGGGCGGCAGATAGGTCAGCCGCTCCAGATCCTCAGGGGAGAGCAGGTCCCGCTGGTCCTCCTCAAAGGCCTCCCCCCACCGGTAGGGGAAGTATCCCTTCGACAGCAGATCCTCCCGCCGGACCAGCAGGAAAAACCGCAGGAAGGGCATATGGCCCATAACACGGGCGGTAAGGCCGCCGTCCGCCGAGGAGGAGGGGAAATCCCGCTTTTCCGTGTGGGAGAACAGCCAGTACATACCGGGCAGCCGGGTGAGCTTACATTCCTCCAGCGTCTCCTGGGCAAAGTCCATGTCGGCCAGCTCGCGGTGGATGGAGCGCTGGACCCGTTCCAGACGGCGGATCTCCTGCTGGATCCGGCTGGCCTGCTGATCCAGGGCCTCATACTGCCGGGAATAGCTGCTGGAGCTTAAAAGTTCGGCGGTTTGTTCCAGGGAAAAACCAAAGCTGCGAAGGTGTCGGGCCAGGGTGAGCCGCCGCAGGTCCAGCTCCTCAAAGGTCCTGTATTTCCCGTCCCCTGTCCGTCTGGGGGAGACGATGCCGTATTTTTCATAAAACCGCACCACATGGACGGGCAGTCCCACCGTAGCCGCCAGATCCCCAATTTTATATTCCATAAAAGCGCCTCCTTTCGGGAAGTTTGCCATGCTGTGGAATAGTATAGCAGATAGCCGCCGGAAAGGCTACCCGGGTTTGAGAGAGAAAAAGCCCCGGGCCGCATAAGCCCGGGGCTTGAAAAGGGACCTTATTTCTTTTTG
>CANPNN010000022.1 GCA_947575475.1 uncultured Pseudoflavonifractor sp. | reverse complement strand
GATCAAGACCATCTATGTCACCACCTCCAAGCTGGCCGCCGTGACCGCTGTCAACAGCAGCAAGGTCACTATGAACAACAATGTTGGCGCCATCAAGATCGAGGACAACGATGTTGCCGACGGCCTGAAGAAGGGCGACGTGGTTGCCGTTACCACCCTCTACAAGGCCAAGGCCACCGATGACGACGCCTTCACCATCGTGAAGAAGGCTGAAGTCATCGAAGGCGAGGTGGACGGCTGGAAGGAGAGCAAGACCGTCACAGTAGACGGTACTGCCCAGAAGATCTACAACGAGGCCGCTTCCTTCATGCTCACCGGCACCGCCATCCCCGACGAGGACAACACCATCACCACCTTCAAGGACACCGGTAACACCTATATCGGTGAGGACGTCAAACTCTACATGGTCAACGGCTATGTGGGCGCTGCTGTCCAGACCTCTGAGTCCGCCAGCAACTACTCCCTGGTCACTGAGGTCAAGGGCAACGTCACCGGCACCGGAGGCGTGTTCACCGGTCTGGAGCTCCAGGTCATGGCCGGCGACGGCACCAAGACCATCATCAAGGTCGACAAGAACAGCCCCTCCGGCGCTGTGACCAACAGCTACAAGGTGGGCGATATCGTCACCTACACCATGACCGACGACAAGACCGCCAAAGTCACCAAGGAGTCCGCTGTCACCACCAATGCCAAGGGCGCTTATGATGACGAGGTCAAGACCTTCGACGGCGTTCTGACCACCACCGACTGCGTGCTCTTCGTGCAGACCAAGAAGACTGGCAGCAATGGTACTGCTGCTGAGGGTATGGACGCCGCCAGCGTGACCACTCTCTTCAGCGGCGCTGAGTACAAGGTTTACAAGATCCGTGATCTGAAGACCTTCGGTTCCAGCAATGTGGAAAACGGCAAGAACGCTGTCACTAACAAGGACGGCAAGGTCGTTGCCGCTTTCGTCAACATGCAGAACACCCCCAACGGCGCCACTGATAACACTGTTTACGGCATTATCACCGCCGAGAACGGCCGTATCAAGGACTACTACAGCTACACTGTTCAGTCCAATGGCGAGGAGTACACCGTTAATATCGACGCCACCTCCAAGACCCACGCCAAGGGCGACCTGGTCTGGTTCGAGAAGACCAACGACAACTCCTACGACTCCACCGACGTTCACAAGATGAGCGCCGAGGCCAACAAGGCCGTCGTCTGGACCAAGGAGGCCGAGGCCACCAGCCTGACCTACTTCACCAGCACCATCGCTCAGGACGGCGGCTTCAAGGGCATTGGCCAGACCACTCTGGCTCTGGAGAAGGACGCCCCCATCATCTACGTGGACACCAAGAACGACAAGTCTGAGGCTGAGGGCTCCATCGGCGCCTTTGACTCCGTCACTGGCTACGCCAACGCCCTGATCCTTGCCGATAAGGCTCTGCCTGACAACACTGCCAAGATCAAGGCCGTGTTCATCGAGGTCTCCAACGAGGAGAACATCGGCGCCGGCACTGGCGCTGGCTCCATCACTGTGACCCAGACTCTGTCTGTCAACGACATCAAGGCCCTGGACGATGGCGCTTATACGCCCCTCAGTGTTTCCGGCAACGCTTTCTCCACCAGCGTGACTGATCCCGCCAAGCTGCGCGTGTTCAAGTTCACCGCTGACAACAACCGCTACTTCAAGATCGTCATCAAGAATGCGGCCGACAAGCAGGTCTACTTTGAGACTGGCGATATTACCGTTGCCGATACTGCGGCTCACTATTTCTATCTGGCCGTGGGTGATTTGTCCAAGCTGACTTCCGCCAACTTGGCTGACTCTTGGAGCACCAATAGCCCCGCTGCGGCTCCCGCCGGCACCTACACCTACGAGATATTCAGCAGTGCTGACAACAGTACTTGGAGCACCACCGCCATCGAGGGCGGCTCTGGCAGCTTCACCTATTGATCTCTGACTGTTTTATACAGTAACAGAAGAAATCAGACCCCGGACATTTGTCCGGGGTCTGATTTCTATCTTTTCTCACCGCAACGCCAGATAATGATACCGTGTACTCTTGGCATTGACCTGATTCCAGCCTCCATGGCACACCCGGAAGCCGTTCCCTGTGATCTCCGCCGCCAGCCCGTTACTGGTGCCATTGATGGGGCAGCCGGGAAAAAACAGGCCGCCGCTGGTGGCGTTATAGTTGGCAAAGTAACCCATTCGTCCGCTCTGGTCGCACAGCAACACCACTGTGGGCCGGAATCCCAGCTCTATGGCCCGCTCTGCCTTCTCGTCCCCCACATAGCTTCCCGTCACAACGACCCCGTCCAGCAGAGCAAAATTCTCGTTGATCTCCTGAAGTAAAAAATTGTCCCCCGGCTCCCAGCTGTGAAGCTGGAAACAAGGGGTCTTATTGCTTGACATACTGTACATCCCCTTTCCACCCAAGGCGGAAAAAGCGGAAATGTTGCCCAAAGTCCGCAACCAGACGGCTCCGGGGAAAGCTGCGCCCTATTCTCCATAAAACCGCAGCAGATCCTCCATCAGCAAGCTTCCAATGAGTCCGCTGGCAAAGGCCATAAGAGCCGCAAACTGGAATACCCCGGCATATTCGTAGAACCGGATCGCCATAGCTCCTCCCTCCCCCGCCCGGGCCAGCAGGGCCGCTGTGCCTGCCAGCAGCAGAACGCAGAGGATCAGACCCCGCGTCAAAACAAAGCGGGACAGATCCCGGTATGTATGCCTCATTTGGAGCTCCCCCTTTCCCCTCTATCTTACCAAAGCCCCACCGGCCCCCGCAATACCAAAAATCTTCCAACAAAGTTCGACGTTCCCGCCCTCCTTTTTCAATTTGGGTTTACCAATAAAAGGAAATTGTCAACATAACTCCTTTTCCATGTCAAACAGTGGCGAAACTTTTTCCTATACAAGACTCAAAAAACACAATATAATGTGGTCATAGGACATAGGAATGGAGGATATCCACAAGATGAGGGAATTAAAATTGGACGTGTATTCACTGTATCCAGACATAAAGGCGGCGGGCCCTTATGACTACGCCATCTTGGTGGACGAGCTGAACGTGGGAGCCTTTGCCTGCGAAAGCTATGGGGCGCAGGTGGTCAACCGCTCCACAGGGGACCGAGCCGAGGTGCCCCATATCACCATCAGCGCCACCCGCATCGACCAGCTTATGGAGCTGTTGGTCCGCAATCAGGTGGGGCCGGTACATTTGGAGGATGTGGTGGAGGATTGGCTTTGAGTACATAAAAAAGGCCGCCCTTGGGGCGGCCTTTTTGGGGTTCATTCCATTTTCCAGCTTTCCGCTGCGGCCTGCCACGCCGCTTGGTTTTCTTTGGCCTGGGCCCGGGGCTGGTAGCCCAAGGAACGGAGGTACTGGCCGGTATAGGCCGAAAATATCTTGGCTCCGTCTTGGTTCAGGTGACCGCCGTCATAGAGGTGAACTGTGGGGTCCAAGCCCATGTCGGCAAAGCTGTTTGACCAGTTGACAAACCTCACGCCGGGGTTTTGCTCCACGTCGGCCCTTAATCGGTCATAGACGGCGGGGGTGTACTGGCTATATGTAGGATTGATGGTGACAATGAGGTCGATCCCCTCCTCCGCGCAGAGCTGGGCGATGCGGGCAAAATCCCGGATATTCTGTTGGTACACTTCCTCGCTCTGCCGCATCTCCGACAGGAAAGGTCCGCCCTCCGTCTCGGCAAAGACTTGGTCTACGGCGGTATGGCCCTTCAAGTGATCGGCCCCGGCGGGGAGAACGGCCTTTTTGATATCGCCGGCAGTCAGCTCCTTCCAGCGGTCATGGTAGAAATAGAGGTCCCAGAATAGGCCCAGCTTTTTCTCCGGCTCGGCACACTCCAGGATGGCCCTCACCCGGTTCAGCCCCCAGGGCATGTACCCCAGGTTGATCTGGGTGTAGTTCTGGTAGCGGTCAAAAAACAGACTGGTAGCCTCCATCACCACCACCGAGGGGCTTTGGGTCCGGAGGGCCTCTTTTAAGTACCAGTAGGTGATGGCGGGGACCTGCTCGCTGCCCCCCATGACATAGCCGGTAAGGCCGCTCTCGGCGTACATCACAGCCGGGTTCCAGTCACAGTAGGCGTATGAGCTGCCCAGAAACAGCACGTCGATGGAGTCCTTGGGTTCAGCCAGGTAGGCCTGCCAAGTGGAGCCATAGTCGGTATGGGCGGGACGGAGGATATTGCCGCACACATGGAGGAGCAGAGCCGCCGTCAGGAGAAAGGCCACGCACCACAGAGGTTCCCGGCGGCTGACCTTTGCCTTTCGCTCTGCGGACTTGACCAGAGTTTCTGTCGCCATGTTCTCACCTCCTTAGAATTGGCCGTAGATGAAGGACTGGGCGTCGTAACCTGTGCCATAGCTGCCAAAGATGACCGTGACCAGCAGCAGGGACAGATATACGCACCACCGGACCCACCGGGGAGCGGCAGCCACCTCTTGGGCCGGGTCGGCCTTCAGGCTCCGGAGGTCCACCCCCAGCAGCACAAGGAAGCCCAGCCCCGCCACTAAGAATTCCTTCCGCCCCATACCCATAGCGGCAAGGCCCCCCACGTCCCACAGGACGGGCTTGACCATATTGCCCAGCACCGCCAAGGCGGAGGAAATGGACCCGGCCTCAAAAAACACCCAGGCCAGAGTAGATAGAGCGAATACCCACCCCATCTGCCAGAGGGCAAGGACTTTGCTGTCCTCCCCCAGGGGGAGGACCCTCCGGACCTTGGTCCGGAGGGGGGCCGTGAGGGCGCTGGCCACCTGATAAAGACCGTTGAGCAGTCCCCAGACGATAAAGGTCAGAGCCGCGCCGTGCCAAAGGCCGCTGACGGCAAAGACGATAAGGACATTGACATACTTCCGCACCGTCCCCCGGCGGCTGCCCCCCAGAGGGATGTAGAGGTAGTCCCGAAACCATGAGCTGAGGGAGATGTGCCACCGCCGCCAAAACTCCGCAATGGACCGGGAAAAATAGGGGGTGCGGAAATTCTCTATCAGCTCAAAGCCCATGACCCGGGCCGACCCCACCGCCATATCGGAATAGGCGGAAAAATCGCAGTAGATCTGGATGGAAAAGGCGCAGGCGGCAATAACCACCTGGATCGCCCCATAGTTCTGTGGGGCGGCAAACACCGTATCCACCACCACCGCCAGCCGGTCAGCCAGCACCAGCTTTTTGAAGGCACCCCAGAGGAATCGGAAAAAACCCTCTCTTAAGTTTACATAATTAAATTTATGGTAACTATTAAACTGAGGCAGCAACTTCTCCCCCCGCCCGATGGGACCGGAGAGAAGGGATGGGAAAAAGGACAGGAACAGCGCGCACTTCAAAAAGCTCTTTTCCGCCGGGATCTTCCCCCGGTACACGTCTATCAGGTAGCCCATGGCGGCAAAGAGATAGAAGGAGATCCCCGCCGGCAGCAGCAGCTTCGGCACCGCAGGGGACCAGTCCAGCCCCGCCAAGGCCAGCAGCCGGGAGAGGGTCTCCACCCCAAAGCGGAGGTACTTGAACACTCCCAAAGCCCCGATAAAAAGCGCCAGGCACCCGATCATCAGCCCCTTCCGGGGCGTTTTTTCCAAAGACCGGGCGGCCAGATAGGTCACCGCAATGGTGGAGAGCAGGAATAGGAAATATTCCGGTCCTGCGCACAGGTAGAAAAACCAGCTACACCCCAAAAGCCACCCGTTCCGGGCCTTCCGGGGCAAGGTAAAGTACCCTAGGACCGCAAGGGGGAAAAACAAAAAATAAAACGGGGACAGAAAGCTCAAGGTCCGCCCCTCCCTTCTCTGATCAAATATCTCCCCTATTCTACCGAAAAAACGACGGACTGTCAAACCTTGACACGCCGCCTTTTTCTCCCTTTTAAGAAATTCTTTATAGAATCTTTACCTCCTTCCCCATCTCGCCTGATAAAATATGGAAAACCACAAAAGGAGTTGTTTCCATGAAGCGTTTTGCCGCCTGTCTCCTCTCCCTCTCCCTCCTTCTGACCCCGGCCCTAGCCGCCGGGACCGACCCCCGCCGGGAGGACCTAGACTTCCTCTGCGCCTCCCTTCAGGATATCCACCCCGGCTTTGACGCCTTGGTGGACAAGGCCGCCTTCACCGCCAAAAAGGCGGAGATCGAGGCCCGCATCCCCACCGCCACCGACCAGGAATTTGCCCTGGACCTTCAAAGTCTCGTCGCCCTGCTGGGAGACTCCCACACCACCACCAACCTCTCCCCCGTCCTCTCCTCCTCTCCCCTCTACCTCTTTGAGCTGGGCTGGTATGACGGCTCCTGGGTCCTCCTGGCCGCCCCGGCGGGGAACGAGACCCTTGTGGGCCGCACCGTCGCCGCCCTGAACGGCGTGGCCATGGAGGAGGTGGTCTCCCGCCTGTCCGTCCTCGTCAGCGCCGACAACCCGGTGAAGCTCCGCCGGCAGACCCCCCAGCTCCTCATGTCCCAAGCGGTGCTCCACTATGTGGGTCTGGCGGAGGAAGACAGCCCCCTCATCCTTACCATGACAGGCGGCGAGACGCTGTCTCTGTCTCCGCTGTCCCCCGAGGAATACGCCGCTTTGGAACCGGACGACATGGCCCTGCTGGACCTCCCCGCCTCCCCCACCGCCCAGCGGCGCAAGACCGCCTATTTCTCCCAGCCTCTGAGTGAGAAGGTCTACTATATCCAGTACAACACCTGCCGGGAGGACCCGGACGATCCTATGGAGACTTTTGCCGCCCAAGTTGCGGCAGACTGGACTGCGGGCGGCTATGACACCCTTCTCATCGACCTGCGCTACAACGGCGGCGGCTCCGACGGAGTCCTCTATCCCATCCTGGTATGGGCCGGGGACCTGGTCCGGAGCGGTAAAACGGTCTATTGCCTGATCGGGGAGGCCACCTTCTCCTCCGCCATCATCAACGCCGTGGAGCTCCGGGAGCTGGGAGCCGTTCTGGCAGGCTCCCCCACCAGCGGCAGCGCCGACCACTACGGCTCCACCCGTTCCTTCTCCCTGCCCAATTCCGGTATCCGGGTGAACTGCTCCACCAAGTTCATTGACCTTGAGACCCTTTTTGAGACCGGGCTGGGCCTGGGCGTCGAAAGTCTGGAGCCGGACCTTCCCGTTCAGCAGACCCTCTCCGACGCCCTGGCAGGCCGGGATACCTTGGTGGAGACCATCCTGGCCCGGGAGGCCCCCTATGACCTCCCCGCCGATCCCGACGCCCCCCTGACCCGCGGCGGCCTGGCCCGGCTCCTGTGGACCGCCTCCGGGGAGCCGGAGGCCGGGGAATGCCCCTTTGAGGATGTCTTCCCCCTCTCCCCCTCCCTCTCCGCCATCGCTTGGTGCGCTGAAAAGGGCGTGGTCCTGGGAGATGAAAACGCCGCCTTTTCCCCCACCCGCCCCGTCACCCTTCAGGAGGCGGCAGTGATGCTCTACCGCCGGGCTGGCTCCCCCGCCGCCGCTCCCCACGGGGCCTCCGCCCCTTGGGCGGCCCAAGCCATGGGCTGGCTGGCGGAGCAGGGCCTCATCCCCCAAGGGCTTGTCCCCTCCTCCCCCCTCACCCAGGCCCAGGGGGCGGCTCTCCTGTCCGGCCTCATCTGAGAAACACCCGCCGGGGCGCGTCTTGCCCTCCGGCGGATTTTCTGTTACAATGGAGCTGCTTCAAACAAGCAAAAAGGAGGCCGTTCCATGTCCCTGCCCAAACTCGTCGTCATCCTGGGTCCCACCGCCTGCGGCAAAAGCGGGCTGGGTGTGGCTCTGGCAAAAAAATACGGCGGAGAGATCGTCTCCGCCGACTCCCGGCAGGTCTACCGGGGCCTGGACCTGGGCACCGGCAAGATCACCCCCCAGGAGATGGAGGGGGTCCCCCATCACCTTCTGGATGTGGCCGACCCCGGGGAGCAGTATTCCGTGGCCCGGTTCCAGCCCATGGCCTACGAGGCCATTGACGGTATCCTGAGCCGGGGAAAGCTCCCCTTCCTGGTGGGCGGTACGGGGCTCTATGTCCGCTCCGTGGCGGAGGGCTATGTGTTCCATGAGGCCCCTCCCGACCCCGCCCTGCGCTCCGAGCTGGAGGCCCTGCCCACCCAGGCCCTCCGGGACCGCCTCACCGCCGCGGGGGTGGAGCTGGACGAGGACTGCTACAACAACCGCCCCCGGCTGGTGCGGCTCATAGAAAAGCGCCAGAACGGTGAGGACCCCCACGCCGAGGCGGAGCGGGACCCCCGCTACGATGTCCTCACCCTGGGCGTAAGCTACCCCCGGGAGACGGTCTGCCAGCGCATCGACCGGCGTCTCCTGGCCCGTTTGGACGCGGGTATGATAGAGGAGGTAGCCAACCTCCGGAAAAATGGCGTCAGCGACGAATTTCTGGAGGGCCTTGGCCTGGAATACCGCTATATCCTCCACTACCTCACCGGGGCCATCCCCACCGAGGGTGACCTCATCGAGGAGCTGGGCCGGGCCATCAAGCGCTTTGCCAAACGCCAGGTAAGCTGGTTCAAAAAGGACAAGAACGTCCACTGGCTGGACATGGAGCACGACCCGGTATCGGAGGCCGCCGCCCTGATCGCCTCCTTCCTCCCCTGAATCCCTGCCTTACTTGCCCTGTTATCCCTCACACCCTCTGTTTCCATCTCAAAAAAGAGTCACGCTGTAAGAAATACAGCGTGACTTTGTTTTTATTTTTCCTTTTTCATCTGCCAGGGCACCATCTCCAGCCTTACGAAATAGCCCTGCTCGTGCCTGCACACCGGGCACTTCTCGGGAGGCCGGGTGGCGGTGACGATATAGCCGCAGTTGAGGCACATCCACTCACACTCCACATCGCTGATGAAGAGCTTGCCGCTCTCTACCAGCTGGGCGAACTCTCCGAACCGCTCCCCATGGACCTTTTCGATCCGGGCGATCTGGGAGAAGAGGTGGGAGATCTCCGGGAAGCCCTCCTCCTTGGCAATGTGGGCAAACTGGGTGTAGTCGTGCTCATACTCCTGCATCTCGTTGTGCTCTGCCGCCCGGAGGTGCTCGGCCACCGTGGTGTAGAGGTCGATGGGGTAGGTCCCGTCGATGGGGATATTCTCCCCGGAGCACTTTTCCAGGTAGTCGTAGAAGGCCTTGGCGTGGGCCCGCTCCTGGTTGGCGGTGAACAGGAACACCATTTCAATGCAGGGCAGGCCCTGCTTTTTGGCAAACCCGGCGGAGAAGGTGTAGCGGTTCCGGGCCTGGCTCTCTCCGGCGAAGGCGCGGAGAAGATTGATCTTGGTCTGGCTTTCGGCAAAGGAAACGGACATGGTCATACCCCCTTTTGAGTGTAACCAAATTGTAACCATTTTTTGCCCGTTTATACACCGGTTTTGCGCCATATGGAAAGGGAGATCGTATCACGTGATACAATCTCCCTTTTTCCCTTTTATGCCGCCCGTTTCCAGGCTCTGGGGCTGAGCATGATAAGCAGGGGGAATATCTCCAGCCGGCCCAGGAGCATATTCAGCATGAGAACGGTCTTGGACAGGTCGGAGAAGTGGGCGTAGTTGCTGGCGGGACCCACCAGATCCAGCCCGGGGCCAATATTGTTCAGACAGGCCAGCACCGCCGTCAGATTGGTCTCCAGGGACAGATCATCCAGAGCCAGAACGAGAAAGGACACCACGGCGATGGCGCAGTAGGCCGCCATATACGTATTGACGCCCTGGATGGTCTCGTCATTGACGGTGGCTCCGTCCACCCGGATCAGGGTCACACTGCGGGGGTGGAGCATCCGGCGGATCCGGGCAGTCAGGGACTTCCACAACAGCAGAAGCCTGGCGCACTTGATGCCGCCCCCGGTGCTGCCCGCGCAGGCTCCCACCACCATGAGGACCACAAGAACACTCCGGGAGAGCTGCGGCCAGAGGTTGAAGTCCTCGGTGGCAAAGCCGGTGGTGGTCATGATACTGGACACGGCGAAGGCTGCCTCGTGAAGGGCTTTGCGGAGATCGCCCCCGTAATGGGACAGGATGTTTCCGGTAATGAGGACGATGGCGCCCCCCATGATCCCCAGATACACCAGCAGCTCCTCATTAAGAAAGGCCTGCCGGATCCGGCCCAGAAGAAGCATGAAGTAGATACTGAAATTCACCCCAAACAGGGCCATGAACACGGTACAAACGCTCTGCAAGTAGGGAGAATACCCCGCTATAGAGTTATTTTTGATCCCAAAGCCGCCGGTACCCGCAGTGCCGAAGGCGGTACAGAGGCTGTCAAAAAGGGGCATCCCCCCCATCAGAAGAAACAGCACGCACAGGACGGTAAGGGCGATATAGATGAGGTAGAGGATGGCCGCGGTCTGCCGCAGCTTGGGCACCAGCTTACTCACACTGGGACCGGGGCTTTCCGCCCTAAGGAGGTGGACGCTGTATCCCCCCTCCCCCATGGGCACCACCGCCAGCAGAAACACCAGGATCCCCATTCCTCCCAGCCAATGGGTAAAGCTGCGCCAGAACAGCAGGCCCCGGCTCATCCCCTCCACATTGGTGAGGATGGAGGCCCCTGTGGTGGTGAAGCCGGAGATGACCTCAAACAGGGCGTCCACATAGCGGGGGATCTCCCTGGACAGCCAGAAAGGAAGGGCTCCCACAGCCGAGAGAAGGATCCAGCCCAGGCCCACAATGAGGAACCCCTCCCGGGCGTAAAAGCGTCCCTCCGCGTTGCGGCACAACAGCCACAGGATGGCTCCCGCCCCGGCGGAGACAGCCATGGCGGTGAACAGGGCCGCCAGGGCCGCCCTCTCCCCATCCCAGGCCGAGATCAGGGCCGGGGGGAGGAAGAAAAGGCACTCCAGCAAAAGCAGGAAGCCCATGATCTTGCCTATCATTTTACGGTTCATTGACACACTTCCTCACGGGAATGGGAGTTAAGACCTTCTCACAGCGGCGGGATCAGTCGGCAAAGATATCGTCCAGGTCGCTGATGGGAGCGCCGCCTGCGGTGACCACGATCACCGTATCCCCGGCGGTAAAGCTGCTGTCGCCCTTGGGAATGATGGTATGACCCTTGTGGGTGATGCAGGAGATCAGGATCCCCTTCTTCAGGGGGATGTCCTTCAGGGCCTGGCCCTGGTGGCGGGCGTCGGGGCCGGCCTGGAATTCCAGGGCCTCCACCTGGCCGTCCACGATGGAGTGGAGGGTGATGACGCTCTCGATGCCGCTGGCGGTGGACATGGCCCGGACATAGCGCAGGATGTGGGCACAGCACAGGCCCTTGGGGCTGATGATGGAACCGATCCCCACCTTCCGGAACACCCCGGCATACTCCAGGCGGTTGATCTTGGTGATGACCTTGCCCACCCCCAGGTGACTGGCCAGCATGGACAGGACCAGGTTCTCCTCGTCCATCCCGGTGAGGGTGATCACAGCGTCATAACTCTTGACCCCCTCGGCGGCCAGAATATCCTCCCGGGAACCGTCCGCTTCGATGATGGTGGCCTTGGGCAAAAGCTCGGCCAGCTCCACACAGCGTTTATGCTCCCGCTCGACGATCTTCACGTTCATACCGCTGTCCAGGCACCGCTTGGCCAGATAGAAGGCGATCCGGGAGCCGCCGATGATGAACAGGCTGCGGATCCGCTTCTCCACCATGCCCAGATTCTTCACCAGACGGGCCAGGTCCTGGATGCCGGCGGTGACGAAGATGGTGTCCCCCTCCTGAAGGGTGAAGCCGCCCGAGGGGATATGTACCCCGTCCTCCCGCTGGACGGCGCAGACCAGCACGTTGACCCCGGCGATCTCATAGAGCTTAAAAAGGGGGATCCCGATAAGCTGAGAGCCCTTGCCCACAGGGATGGAGACGATCTCCACCCGGCCCTTGGCAAAGGTGTCCCGCTTGAGGAAGGAGGGAAACTGGAGCAGCTGGTAGGCCTCCTGGGCGGCGGCCAGCTCCGGGTTCACCGTCATGGAAAGGCCCAGCTCGTCCTGCATGGCCACCAGCTGGTCGGAGTACTCCGGGTTCCGGACCCGGGCGATGGTACCCCTGGCCCCCAGCTTTTTGGCGGTGAGGCAGGTAAGCAGGTTCAGCTCGTCCCGGCTGGTGGCGGCGATAAGCAGGTCGGCCTTCTCCACCCCCGCCTCCCGGAGGGTGGCCATGGAGGCCCCGTTGCCGGTGACCGCCATCACGTCCAGGCGCTCGGCGCTCTCACTGAGGGCCTGGGGGTTGGAGTCGATGATGGTCACGTCATGGCCCTCGGAGGACAGCTGAGTGGCCAGGGCGGCGCCCACCTTGCCGTCGCCTACAATGATGATATTCATATGACCCTTCCTTTTCGTCGGGAAGTGATAGTTTGATGGGCTGATATGCCCATATATCCATATAAAACCAGGATATATTATAACACGATTCTTTTTTCTTGCAAGGGGGGATCGCGGGGTGACGGCAAAGCGTACCCCCACGGCCTGCCCTATGGCTCCGTGGGGGTACGCTTCGTTATTATCTCCTTTTGTTTCCCGCTTTGCCCCGGCGGACGGCAAGCCTCCGCCAAAGGCAGGCCCGGATGGATCAGAGAGCGGACGCCAGCTCTGCCCGGATGGCTTTCAGAAACTCCTTGCTGGTCACAGGCCGGGCGGGGGCGGCCCCCTCCCAAAGGCCCGCCAGATCCCGGGTCATGACCCCCTTTTCGATCACGGCGATGGAGGCCTGCTCCAGCTTGTGGGCAAAGGCGCACAGATCGGCAAGGCCGTCCAGCTCCCCCCGTTTGCGGAGGGCTCCCGTCCAGGCAAACAGGGTGGCCATGGGGTTGGTGGAGGTCTCCTCCCCCTTCAGGTACTTATAATAGTGGCGGGTGACGGTGCCGTGGGCGGCCTCGTACTCGTAGTTTCCCTCGGGGCTCACCAGGACGGAGGTCATCATAGCCAGGGAGCCGAAGGCGGTGGAGACCATGTCGCTCATCACGTCCCCGTCGTAGTTCTTACAGGCCCAGATGAACCCCCCCTCGCTGCGGATGACCCGGGCCACCGCGTCGTCGATGAGGGTATAGAAGTAGG
>CANPNN010000021.1 GCA_947575475.1 uncultured Pseudoflavonifractor sp. | reverse complement strand
AATGCCTTGGGGTATATGGTTTTCAGATTACTTCCTTATCCACCCTTGGCAAAAGGGACAGGGCCTTTTTTTATCCTTTCAGCGCCCTTGTGGCATTCAAAATGGCAATAACGCTCACACCCACATCGGCAAAGGTGGCCTCCCACATGTTGGCTTTGCCCAATATTCCCAGCAGAAGGAACACGGCCTTTACTCCCAGGGCAAATATGATATTTTGATTTGCGATACGCAGAGTACGGCGGGCCATGCGGACGGCCTGGGCCAGTTTGGAAGGCTTGTCGTCCATCAGCACCACATCGGCGGCCTCAATGGCGGCGTCGCTTCCCATTGCCCCCATGGCCACACCCACATCAGCCCGGGAGAGAACAGGCGCGTCGTTGATCCCGTCACCCACAAAAGCCAGAGTCCCTTTGGGTGATTTCTCTTTCAGCAAAGCCTCCACCCGGTCCACCTTATCTCCAGGGAGAAGCTGGGCGTGTACCTCGTCCAAGCCCAGCTCGGCTCCCACCGCTTGGCCCACCTGCCGGGCGTCTCCGGTGAGCATCACCGTCTTTTTCACTCCGGCGGCCTTCAGCGCGGCGATGGCGGCCTTGGAGTCGGGCTTGGCCTCGTCGGAGATGACGATATGGCCCAAGTATTCCCCCTCCGCCGCCACATGGACGGTGGTCCCCACCTTGTGGCAGGGATGCCAAGCGGCCCCCACCTCCTCCATCAGCTTATCATTGCCCGCGTAGATGGTCTTTCCATCGATGTCGGCCTTCACGCCCCGGCCCGCCAGCTCTTCCACATTGGCCACCCGGCTATCGTCCACAGCCTTGGCATAGGCCTCCCGGAGAGACCGGGCGATGGGGTGGCCGGAATAGCTCTCCGCCAGGGCCGCCAACTCCAGAAGCCGGTCCTCCCCGCACTCCTCCGGATGGATGGCGGTGACGCTGAATACCCCCTTGGTGAGGGTCCCCGTTTTATCAAAGACCACCACCTCGGTACGGGCCAAGGCTTCCAGATAGTTGCTGCCCTTCACCAAAATACCCGCCTTGGAGCACCCGCCGATGCCCCCGAAGAAGGTCAGGGGCACCGAGATCACCAGCGCGCAGGGGCAGGAGATAACAAGGAAAATGAGGGCCTGTCGGAACCAACGGGGCCAATCCCCATCTATCAAAAGGGGGGGCAGGACCGCCAGCAGGACCGCCCCAATGACCACCGCCGGGGTATACCACCTGGCAAAGCGGGTGATAAACTGCTCGGTCTTTGCTTTCTTTGTGGAAGAGTTCTCCACCAGGTCCAGGATCTTTGCTACCGTGGAATCCCCAAACTCCTTGGTGGTCCGGATCCGGAGCACTCCACTCATATTGACGCAGCCCGAGATCACATTATCTCCGGGGCTAATGTCCCGTGGCAGAGACTCCCCCGTCAGGGCGGCGGTATTGAGGGTGGAGCTCCCCTCCAACACCACCCCGTCGATGGGCACCCGCTCGCCGGGCTTTACCACAATGGTCTCCCCCACCGCCACCTCATCAGGGTCGACCTCCTCCACCGTTCCGTCCCGCTCCACATTGGCGTAGTCGGGGCGAATGTCCATCAGGGCGGCGATGGATTGGCGGGACTTTCCCACCGCTACCGCTTGAAACAGCTCCCCCACCTGATAGAACAGCATCACGAAAACGGCCTCCGGGTACTCTCCAATGGCGAGAGCGCCTACGGTGGCAATGGCCATGAGGAAGTTCTCGTCAAAGACCTGTCCGTTCCTGATGTTTCGGACCGCTTTCCACAGAATATCCCAGCCGATAATAAAATAGGGGATCAAAAAAGGGAAAATGGAAGGAGTCGACAACTTGGGCGCCGCCAACGCTGCCGCCACCAACAGCACGGCAGCGATAATGATGCGGTATAGGGTCTTCTTCTGCTTCTTCGTCATAGAGCATCCCTCCTCGGGAATGGTTTTAGTAGGGTTTCTCACACACCGCCAGTCCCACCGGGACCCGACCAGGGATACGGGTCACCCGCGCAGGAAGACCCTGCTTCTGCAGGAAGTTTCGATAGGTGGTCAGGGTAAACTTCCGCTGGGGTTGGAATCCCATCCGTTTATAGACTGCAACCAGGGCTCTGCCAAAAAGGGTGGCCTCCCCCTGCAAGAAGGTGGGCAGGATCAGCCTTCCGCCGGGGGCGGTGACCCGCCACAGTTCACTGGTCGCCTTCTCCGGCCGGGCCAGCAGGTGGAGGACATTGGCGGCGATGACTACGTCGTACATCCCATCCCCCTCAGGAAGGTCGATGAGGTTCCGTGTGGTGAAGGAGATGTTGGTGATCCCCCGCTTTTTTGCCTTCTGCTTCGCCTGGTCCAGCATGGCCTGGGAGAGGTCGGTACAGGTCACCGACCCGGCCCGCACTGCCGCCGCCAGGGAAAATTCCCCCGTCCCGGCGGCGCACTCCAGCACCGAGGACCACTGGGGGATCAGCTCCCTCACTTGGCGAATTGTCTCAGCATTGGCTTTTTTGTTGGTCCACTCTGCCAAATCGTAGACCCCGGCGATCTCATCCCAGAATGTCATGACTCACAGGTTGATGACGCAGTCGGGTTCCACCCGCTTACAGGTCCTGACGACCTCCTTCATCAACGCGTCAAAATCCGTGCCGTCAGGAGCCTCTACGATCATCTTCTGTTGGATGAAGCTGACGGTAGCGGCGGTGACGCCCTCTATCTTACACACAGCATCCTCCATCTTCTGGGCGCAATTGGCGCAGTCGACCTCAATGGCAAATTTCTTCTTCATAATTTATTCCTCCTTTTTTATATAGGGCATATAGGGCAAGCATTATTCCGTCACGTGCTCCATCCCTTGGGCCAGGATGGTGACCACATGATCGTCGGCCAGAGAATAGAACACCGTCTTCCCCTCCCGGCGATACTTGACCAGCTTGGACTGTTTCAACGCCCGAAGCTGGTGGGAGATGGCCGACTGGGTCATACCCAGAAGCTGAGCGATATCGCATACGCACATCTCCGATTCATACAGCACATACAATATCTTGATGCGGGTGGAATCGGCAAAAATACGGAACAGCTCCGCCAAGTCATACAAGGTCTCGTCGCCGGGCATCTCCTGCTTGACCTTCTTCACGATGTCCTCATGGACGTGGATGAACTCACAGCTCTCCACCTCCGGCAGGTCCTTCAACGCCACCACGATCCCTCCTCTCTTCATCATATGAACAATTGCTCATATGTTTTACTTTTGCTATTATACCTCTTTTTTCTCTGTTGTCAAGGGGCAGCTTTCATATTTTTTTCTTGGACGGATACACTGAAACTACTCTCACTTTAGAAAGGGGTATTTTTCTATGGTCAATATACAAAAGGCCGCCATGATCGGCTGCGGCTTTGTAGGCTCCTCCTCCGCCTTCGCCATGATGCGCTCGGGGGTCTTTTCTGAACTGGTGCTGCTGGACGCCAACCGGGGCAAGGCGGAGGGAGAAGCAATGGATATTGCCCACGGCCTCCCCTTCTCCCGGCCCATGCGGATCTACGCCGGGGACTATCCCGACCTTGCCGACTGCGCTCTCATCGTCATTTCCGCCGGAGCCAACCAAAAGCCGGGAGAGACCCGGCTGGACTTGGTGAAGAAAAATGTGGCCATATTACGTTCTATCATTCCCCAGATCACGGCGGTAAACCGGGAGGCCATCCTGCTCGTCGTCTCCAACCCGGTGGACATCCTCACTTGGGCGGCTCAGAAGATCTCCGGCCTTCCGCCCCGGCAGGTCATCGGCTCGGGCACGGTGCTGGATACCGCGCGGCTGAAATATCTTTTGGGGGAACACCTGCGGGTGGACAGCCGCAGCGTCCACGCCTTCATCGTCGGCGAACACGGGGACAGCGAACTGGCGGTGTGGAGCGGGGCCAACGTGTCAGGGGTGGACTTGGACCATTTTTGTGAGCTCCAGGAGATCACCGACTATCAAAAAGTGCTGGAGCTTATTTATAAAAACGTGCGGGATTCGGCCTATGAGATCATAGACAGAAAAGGGGCCACCTACTACGGCATCGCCGCCTCGGTGGCCCGGATCGCCCAATGTATCGTCCGTGACGAACGCTCTGTCATGCCTGTGTCCGTGAACCTCCAAGGCCTCTACGGAGTGGAGGATCTATGCATGAGCGTCCCTGCGGTGGTAGGCCGGGACGGGGCGGAAAAGGTGTTGGAGATCGAATTGAGCCAAGAAGAACGCTCCGCCTTCCAAAAATCAGCCCAGACGCTGAAGGAAGTGGCGGACAGCTTGGAATTATAAAAACCGGGGGGACGGCCTTGCGCGCCGTCCCCCCGCCTTCTATCTGTTTCTCCCGTCCTCCCTCGCCTCAGGGGAACTGTCTCCGTGTCCTTCCAGCATTTCAGGGAAATTTTTCACCGCCAAAGACACTAAGGCTTTTCCTGTCTGAAACAAAAACTCTTTTGTATCCGGGTCCAGCTGGGAGGCGGCGCGGAGAATGGCCGGAACGCTCTCCTGCCACTCCGCCCGCAGCTGGGCAAGGGTCTCGATATGGGCGGCGTCCACCAACCCATACAGGGAGTCCACGAACCGCTCCCGCTCCGCAGTGGTAAGAGAGCCGATCCACCGGTTCAAGGTCTTATCCATGTATTGCGCGTCGGGGGTCAGCTCCTCCAGGAAACAGAAATCGTTCCCCTCCACCAGCCAGGAGAAGGGGTCGTGCTGCCAAAAGCCCGCCCGGTCGCTTTTCACGATCCGGAATTTCTCCTGTTGCTCCAACAGCATCCCCACCAGGGAGGACTGGGGCAGGGTCTTGTCGATCTTGGCCGTGACGGCCTGGAATTCTCCGCTCCGGAGCACCGCCCCCAGAAAGCCGGGACCGTCGTGAGAGTAGACCCGGGCGATCCGCTCCTGGACCTCCCCGGCGCTGTGGGCCGCGGCGTACACCGCCAGATTGCCTCCCTTGGAGTGTCCCCCCACCCGGAGCTCCCCCCTGCAGTGCTTCGCGGCCTGGGCCAGGTACCGCTCCGCCTCCTCCTGGGAGGGAACGGGGTACTGGAAGGCCATGTTAAAGTCCTCCTTCCACCCCACCAGGGTAGAGTCGGTGCCCCGGAAGGCCACATAGCCCATATCCCCATTTAACTGAAAGGTCATGGCCGAAAACTGCTTTTCCTGCTCCGGATCCGTCTGCTGGGTATAGCCCATCACCCGAATATCCCGAAACCGGGGACTGGCGGCCAGAGCGGTAAAAAGCCGCCTGCTGCTCCCCACATTCCAATGCCGCTGAAATAAACACCCAAAGTCCTCCGCCCGCAGCAGCTCCCCCAGCCGGACCCCCCGCCAGTCATGGGCCTCCAGATGCTCCTCCGGCAGACGCAGATAAGCCGCCCAAGAGAGGATCAGGCTGTCCACCCGGTTGAAGGGCAAACGGTCAAAGCAGGCCAGGGTCTCCTCCGCATATGTGATCATGTTCCTCATTTCCATCTCCCCTTTCCCCAGGATATGCCCCAGGACCGCCGGCGGACCGGCGTTCTCCCCTCCCCACAAAAAACAGGACGCGGGGGCCCTTCCCTCTCACAGGCAGGAGTGGCCGCCTGTGCAGGAGAGTCCCCGCGTCTTCTTATATCGGACTTACGGGAATTTCTTCCCCTTATCCTCGGAATGGGGCCTATCAGGCCCTCCGTCTGGCATAGGCCGCCATGGCCTGCCCGACATACTCCCGCTCCATCCGCAGCAGCCGCTCCTGATAGAGCCGCTCCTTCTCCTGGCGCAGGGCTTTCTTCCCCGTCCGGACCGAGAGGCTGCGCTCACGGCGCCAGGCCCCTAACCAGCCTGCCGGGTCAAAGAACAGGGAACGTACGGAATAATACATAGGTTTACACCTCCCAATCAAGATGGCCTTATCATACCACCCCTCTTGACAAGAGGGTATGACTTATGTCATACTACTTATGTGACATAAGTCACATATCTTTTTTCAGAAACGGAGTGTCCGCCGTCGTGATCACGCCACAGGAACAAGCCCTCTGCGAGGAGGCCATTCGCCCCTACGGCATCCCCATGGAGGCCTGCCGGCCCGTCCGGTTTCTGGCCGGAGACGTGGTGGCGCGCCAGGGCTTTCTGGGGGAGCACCTCTACCTTATCGTAAAGGGCAGCGCCCATGTCCGCTACTACACCGAGGACGGCAAATTCCTCGCCATGCGCCATTCCTCCGCCGCCTTCTCCGGCTTCATCGGGGATCTGGAGCTGGCCCTCGGGGTCCGGGAGTTCCAAAACTCCGTGACTGCCGAGACCGATATGCTCTGTCTGGCTATCCCCTACCGGACTCTGGAGGTCCTTTTCCTCACCGACGTCCGCTTCTCCAACAAGATCGCCCAGACCCTTGCCAAACGGGACGTGGAGTCCCTCCAGGGCCGGGCCGCCGCCCTGGGCACCGGGGAGCAGCGCCTTGCCGCCTACCTGCTGGAGGAATCCCCCGGCGGCGTCTTCCGCCAGCCCCTCACCCACACCGCCGCCGTCCTGGGCCTCAGCTACCGCCACCTGCTCCGGATCCTCAGCGGCCTTCAGGAGGACGGCCTTCTGAAAAAAGAGCTGGACGGCTACCACATCCTCAAAAAGGAGGCTCTGGCCACCCGAATGTAGGCCGGAGCCAAAAAGATCCGCCCCGGGAGCCTTCCCGGAGCGGATCTCTCTTTTATTCCGAAAGGGCGGCCTTTCGGGCCGACCGCTCCTCCCTCCTCATCCCCATCACCACGCTGATGTACTTGCCCATCAAGGGAATGTAGGTGAGGATAAACACCAGCCTTGCCAAAAACCGCGCCCCCAGCTTCCCCCCTCTCGAAACTCTGGTGCCAAACAAAAACCCCAGGGAGAACAGGCAGAGCTTTACCAAAGCCAGATCCTTCCACGTGCTCCCGCGCAGAAACTCATCCGCGCTGTCAAACAACCGCTTCATCCCGGGCCACCCCTTCACATGGTCTGGGTACAGCTCTCCGGAGTGACCACCAGGACCCGGCTTCCAAAGCCGCATTTGGCCCGGATGGCCTCCAGCAGCTCCCCATGATCCAGAAACTCCGCCTTTCCAACCACCAGAAAGCCCACGCCGGGGGCCTTCTCCCCCATGACTTCACCGCTTCCCAAGGTCAGCTCCACCCGGGGGTTTTCACTCACGTTCTCCTCGGTCCTGGTCATTCCCCCAGCGGGGATCAGCAGCCTTTCATCCTCCGTCACCAGCACGAACCGGTGCCAGGTGTTCACCAGATGAACCTCACCCTTGGCGGAACTGGAGCCAATGGCCACAATACCCTCGCGGTCCAGACACTCCAAAAACTTCTTCGGCAGCATACATTACTCCCCTTTCTCTTTGTTTATGTAGCTCAACCCTTCTTCCGGTCCTCCTGAATGAGCACCTTCACCGCTTCCACACCCACCTGGATGGCGGCCTGCAGATCGTGGCTCTCCTTCTGGTCCAAACCCGCAGCCTCCCGCTCCTGGTTCCAGATCACATGGAAGCAGGAACCCACCCGGACTCCCAGGGCGGCGGCGGCGCAGAACAGGGCGGCGCTCTCCATCTCGGAGGCCAGCACCCCCAGACGCTTCCATGCCTCCCACTTGTAGAGCAGCTCCTGGGCCACCGGCATCCGGGCGGGAGAGTGCTGCCCGTAGAAGGAATCCTTACACTGGACCACCCCGGCATACCAGCTCTTGCCCAGGTTTTTGGCCGCCTGGACCAGGGCCTGCTGGACCTCATAATCGCTGACGGCGGGGAACTCAATGGGAGCGTACTCCCGGCTGGTCCCCTCGTGGCGGACTGCGCCGGTGGCGATGACCACGTCGTCGGACTGGACCTTCAAGTTGATGCCCCCGCAGGTCCCCACCCGGACGAAGGTATCCGCCCCGATGGCCGCCAACTCCTCTATGGCAATGGCGGCAGAGGGACCGCCGATCCCCGTGGAGCAGACGCTCACCTTCTCCCCCAGCAAGGAACCGGTCCATACCACATACTCCCGGTTCTGCTGGACCTTGTGGGCGTCGTCCAGATAGGCGGCGATCTTCTCCACCCTGCCCGGATCTCCGGGCAGGATGCAATACCGTCCCACATCCCCCTCTTTGCATTTGATATGGAATTGAAGTTCATGCTCCTGCATAACGGTCACCTCTTCTTTTAAAAATGTGGGGTTCTAAACTTATTATACAACATTTGGAACAAAGAGGAAAGAGAAAATTCCCTCCCAGCCCCACATATTTGAGTTTTCTAAAACTGACGCTTGAAAAAGCGGTCGGATATTGGTAAAATTGGGCATATACACATTTCCGCCGTTTTTCTTGGAGGCGGCAAAGGAGCTGGGCAAGTTGCGGATCGAGGATTTGTTTTGGATCGGTTTCGTGGGTGGAGGGATCTCCCTTTTGTTCGCCTTCATCCAGTTGGGACGGCTTCTCCCTCTCCCGGTAGGGGATGAGCCCGCCCAAGGACTGGCGGCGGCCCTTCGAAAGGGGACCAACGCCTACCTGAAGTGGCAGTTTCTCCTGTTGTTATTGGGGCTGGCCCTGGTTTTCGGCCTGCTGGAGGGCCTTGCCTATTTCCATCATCTGGGGCAGCTTGTCCCCCCGGCGCTCCTGTCCGGAGGGATATGCGCTCTTCTGACAGGAGTCTCCGGAGCCAAACTCACCGCCGCCGCAGGACCGCGGGCGGCCGAAGCCGCCGGAAAACGGCTGGACCGCGGGGTTGACGCCGCCCTCAGCGCAGGTTCCGTGGCAAGCTTTCTGGCAATAGGGCTGAGTCTTATCCATCTGACCGGCTGGTTCTTCCTTCTCAAGTATCAGATGGGCTACGGGCCGGAGGAGATCGCACAGACCCTTCTCTTTTTCGGTCTGGGCAGCGCCCTTGTCTCTGCACTGTTTCATATGGGGAACCTCTTTGCCCGCGGCGCCGGAATGGCTGTCGAGACTGTGGACCGGGAGATGGGACTTCCCCCCGACGATCCCAAGAATCCCGCCGCTATTGCGGACCGGGTCGGCCATGGGGTGGGGATCTCCGCCGGGATGTCCGCCGGCCTGTCCTGCTCCTATGAAAATATGCTTTTTTCAGCTCTCTTCCTGGGTGCGTCCGCCTTTGCCTCCGACGACATGGCCTGGAACGCCATGCTTCTTCCCCTGGCCATTGCTGCGGCGGGAGTCCTTTCCTCCCTCATCGGATTTCTCACCGTTCGCCCCCGGGAACGGGGGGACCGATATTCTCTGCCTTGGTGTCTTCGGATCGCCGCATTGGTCCCCGCCCTGCTCACCGCCGCCGCCTGCCTTCCCATTACCTACTTTTTGACGGGAAGCTGGGTCTTTTGCCTGCCAGTTTTCGCCGGATTGGGGGCGGGCCTTCTCACTTCCCTCACTGGGGAATACTTTACCACCGATACCTACAAGCCCGCCCGGTCTCTGGTCAACGCTGCCGATACAGGGACCGTGGCCGCTGTCACCGGCGGACTGGGAGCGGGACTCTCAGCCTCCGTCCTTCCCATCCTGCTGACTGCCGCTGCATTAGCTTTCTCCTTCTGGACTGCCGGAGGCGCCGGCAACTTCAGTAAGGGGATCTACGGGATCGCCTTGGCCGGGGTGGGGATACTCTCGGTCTCCGGAGTATCCCAGGCCGCCAGTCTCTGCGGCCCCATTGGGGACTGTGGCGCCCACGCCGCCTCCCTCATCGACGCGGAGGAGGCCTCCCGCCGCAGAGCGGACATTCTGGCCGCCATCGGAGCCTCCGCCGCCAACGGAGGAAAGTGTCTTGCCGCCGGGTCCGCCGCCTTTACAGGGCTGTCTCTTTTTCTCTGTCTGGCCGAAACCTTTTCTTCCATTCAACCCGGTCTGGAACTGACTCATATGGAGCCCCTTCTCCTTGTGGGCATTCTGCTGGGTGGAACGGCGACGGTCCTGTTTCTGGGTCTGCTTCTGCTGGCAGTCCGCGGGACCGCCAAGGCAGTGCTCCTTCAGGCCCGTCATCAGTTCCAGGACAACGAGGGGCTGATCGACGGGACTGAGGATCCAGATTATGCCGCCTGCGTGACCAAGTGTTCCCTTCGGGCTATGTTGGGCATTCTCCCCCCTATTCTTCTGGCTCTCCTGTCTCCCATAGCCGCCGGAGTTCTGCTGGGACCTCAAGGCCTGATGGGCTTTTTGGGATGCATTCTGCTTCTCAGTCTGACATTGGTCCCTTTCTTCACTCTCTCTGGAGGGATCTTGGGCGGAGCCCGCCGGTATGTGGAGAGCGGGCGAAAGGGCGGACGAGGGTCCGACTGTCATCGGGCCACTTTGACGGCGGAGCGGGCCTTGATCCCGCTTAGCCAAGTGGCCGCTCCCGCCCTGCTGGCCTTTCTGAAGCTGGCTGTCACCCTGTCTCTGCTGGGGTCGGTGGTGATCGTCACCTTCAATCTTCCCGCCCTGCTGGGCTGAGGCAGTCAAAAAGCGGCGTTGCCCTACGGGTAACGCCGCTTTTGTTTTACAAATGGGGAAAAAGAGAGTATAATAATTTCCCATGTTGACCCAAAGGAGGCGGTCCCATGAAAAAACGGCTTTTCCCCGCCCTGCTGGCGGTTCTTCTGCTCTCCGGCTGCGCCCAAAAGCCGGAGGAGGACAAACTCCATATCCTTTGCACCACCTACCCCATGTACCTCCTGACCACCGACCTCACCTCAGGGTTTCAGGAGTCAGAGGTCCAGGTGGAGCTGCTGGTAAACTCCCAGACCTCCTGCCTCCACGACTACACCCTCACCGTCAACGACATGAAGGCCATTGAGAGGGCCGACGTCATCGTCATGAGCGGGGTGGGACTGGAGGACTTTATGACCGACGCCCTCAGCCAGTCTCAGGCGGCGGTCATCGACTGCTCGGAATACGTGGACCTGCTGCCCGCTCCGGAGCACGCCGGGCACGATGGGCATGACCATGAGGAGGAGTATGACCCCCACTACTGGATGGACCCCCTGTGGGGCCTCACGGTCAGGAACGGCCTATGTTCGGCTCTGGAGGAGTATACCGGGTCCATCGCCTCCCATGTGGAATACCAGCCGGCGGACCCAAAGAGCCTGTTGGGGGAGTTGTCCTGCCCCTATCTCATCACCTTTCACGACGGGTTCCAATACTTTGCCAACTCCTGCGGCCTGACCCTTCTCAAGGCCGTGGAGGAGGAGGAAGGCTCCACCGCCTCCGCCGCCGAGATCAGGGAGGTCGTGGCACTCATTGAGGAATACCACCTCCCCGCCATCTTTGTGGAGAAAAACGGCTCCCGGGCCACGGCGGAGGTCATCGCCCGGGAGACAGGCTGTGAGATCTATGAACTGGACATGCTCATGTCCGGCGACGAGACAGGCTTTTCCGCCTATCTCAACGCTCTGTATGCCAACATAGAAACCGTTGGGGAGGCGCTCCGATGACCATTCACATCCATAAAAACTGCACCGGCCACGGCTGCGAGGGCCTTTGCTGCCTGGAATTGAAGGACGTGGGGGTCACCGTGGGTGCCGACGAGTTGCTCCATGGCATCTCCTTCCACCTCCACTGCGGGGAGATCGTGGCTCTCATCGGTCCCAACGGGGCGGGGAAGTCCACCCTCTTCAAGACCATTCTGGGCCAGCTTCCCCACTCCGGCTCCATCCAGTTCCGCCGCTCCGACGGGGAGAAGCGGCGGCCCGTCATCGGCTACGTCCCCCAGTCCCCCGCCTTCGACCGGGGAGACCCGGTGAGCGTGCTGGACTTCTTTGCCGCCGCCATCGCCGACTGGCCTGTATTCCTCCCCATCCCCAAAAAGCTGCGGGAGCAGGTTGCCGCCTACCTGACCCGCACCCACGCCGAAGGGCTTCTGGACAAGCGGGTGGGGACCCTCTCCGGAGGCGAGCTCCAGCGGGTCCTCATGGCCCTGGCCCTGGAACCCCTGCCCCACATCCTTATTCTGGACGAGCCCCTGTCCGGGGTAGACGTGGAGGGGGAAAAGCAGCTTCTCGATATGCTGGACGAGCTGCGGAGGACCTACGACCTGTCCATCCTCCTCTCTACCCACGACTTCGCCACCCTGGAACAGTATGCCGACAAGGTGATCCTGCTCCAAAACACGGTTTTGAAGATGGGCTCCCCCGATCAGGTCCTCTCCAGTCCCGAATTTCAAAACGTGTTCCACCTCCGCATGGGAAAGGGGGTGGAGTGAATGTCCTTTTGGTACGCGCTGGTGGACCTGCTGCCCTTTGAGTGGGCCCAGCCGGGGCAGCTGTTTTTCATGAAAAACGCCCTCCTGGCCATCCTCATCATCTCCCCCCTCTTCGGACTCCTCTCCACCATGGTGGTCCAAAGCCGAATGTCCTTCTTCTCCGACGCCCTGGGCCACTCCGCCTTTACCGGGATCGCTATCGGGGCACTCTGCGGCCTTGCGGAACCCATGTGGGCCGCCGTAGGTTTCTCCCTGGTGTTTTCCCTGCTCTTCACCTACGTCCGCCGCCGTTCGGCTCTGGCCAGCGACACGGTCATCGGGGTCTTCTCCTCTACGGCGGTGGCTTTGGGTATCTTCATCGCCACTCTGGACGGCGGCTCCTTCACCAAATTCAACGCCCTTCTCATTGGCGACATCCTCAGTGTGGAACCTGGAAAGGCCGCCCTTCTGGCCGGTATTCTGGCGGTCATCCTGGTGCTGTGGACCTGCGCCTACAATACCCTGCTGCTCTCCTCCCTCCACCCTGCTTTGGCGGACAGCCGGGGGATCCGGGTCTTCTGGCAGGAGGCGGTCCTCAACACCGCCATCGCCGTGGTAGTCACCCTGTCCATGTCCTGGGTCGGCCTTCTGGTCATCAACTCCCTGCTGGTCCTCCCCGCCGCCGCAGCCAGGGGGATCGCCCGGAATGTACGGCAATATCATCTTTTCTCCGTGCTGGGAGCGGTGATCTGCGGCGTGGCGGGACTGATGACCTCCTATTATATCGGAACTTCCGCCGGCGCCTCCATCACCCTCTATCTGGCAGGATATTTTGCCATTGCCACCGCTCTGCAAAAACGGCGGCTTTAAGGAGGAACATTCCATGTTTGCCGACTATCATGTACACACCGCGTTCAGCGATGATTCCAGTTATCCCCTGCTGCAGGTAGTGCAGGATGCAGTCCGGATGGGGCTGGAGGAGATCTGCCTGACCGACCATGTGGATTACGGAGTAAAGCAGGACTGGGACTGCGGGCAGGAGTTTTTATACCGCCGCGGCCAGCCGCTGGCCAACGTAGATTACCCCCGGTATGTGGAGGAGATCGAAAAGGCCCGCCGGCTATACGGAGATCGGATCCGAATCAAAATGGGTCTGGAATTTGGAATGCAGGTCCATACCATTCCCCAGTTCAAGACCCTGTTTCGCCGGTACCCCTTCGACTTCATCCTCCTCTCCGTCCATCAGGTGGGGGACAAAGAGTTCTGGACTCAGGATTTTCAAAGGGGCCGCAGTCAGAAAGAGTACAATGAACTCTACTATGAACAGATCCTGCAGCTGGTGCGGCAGTACCATGACTACAGCGTCTTGGCCCATGTGGACCTGATCGCCCGCTATGACGAGGCCGGCCCCTACCCCTTCCAGGCCGTCAAGTCTATCCTGACCGATATCTTCCGGCAGGTCATTGCCGACGGAAAAGGGATCGAGCTGAACACCTCATACCACCGCTACGGCCTGACGGACTCGACTCCGGCCAAAGCCATCCTGGAGTTGTACCGCGACCTGGGCGGCCGTATCCTTACCATCGGCAGCGACAGCCACGCCCCCGAACACTTGGGCAGCTATATCTCTGAAGGCCGGCAACTGCTGCGGAAAATGGGTTTTCGTGAATTTTGCACCTATGAGAAAATGGAGCCTTTCTTTCACCCTCTGTAAGCCGCCACTACAGAGAAGAGGGGGCAGGCCGAAAACCGGGCGCGGGGGGACGAATATATCGAAATGGAAAACGAAAACCGACACCACAACCCCCAGCGGGAAGATTAGTTGTTAGTTTTGGAAGGGGT
>CANPNN010000020.1 GCA_947575475.1 uncultured Pseudoflavonifractor sp. | reverse complement strand
GACGGCAGCTTCCCATCGGAGGAGATCTGCGCCTTTTATGACCGCACGGGGATATTGCCCAAGACCAGCGGCAGCGTGCCCGAGGATTTCACCCAGGCCTTTGACGAGGCCCATGAAAAATGGCCTCAGGCGGAGATCTTACATCTGGCCTACTCGGCGGCCACCACCTGTTCCTACCAGAGCGCCCTCATCGCCGCCGAGGGGCGGGGGTACGTGAGGAGCCTGGACACCGGGGTGGCCTGTGCGGGGCAGGGGGCGGTGGTTCTTTCCCTGGCCCGGCTGCTGGAGGAGAACCCGGACTGGGGCATGGCTGATGCTGTCAAGGCAGCCGAATCCCTCATTGCCCGGGTGCGGATGTGCTTTATCCCCGACGACCTGGAATACCTCCGGGCCGGGGGGAGGGTGAGCAACGCTGTGGCCCTGGCCGGCCGGGTGCTGGGCATACATCCGCTCATCGAGTTTGTGGAGGGGAAGCTGGTGGCCACCCAAAAATTGCGGGGGAAGCTCCTGAAGCTGGCCCCCCAGCTTGTCCGGGACTATGCCGCCCGGCACGATCTGGGCCGGGAGGAGCTATGGCTCATCTGGACCCCCGGTTTTCCCGATGAGGTGAGGGCCGCCGTGGACGCGGCGGCGAAGGAGCTGGGATTCCGGACCGTCACCTGGATCAAGAGCGGCGGGGTCATCACCACCCACAGCGGACCCAGCGCCTTTGGGGTGGTGGGCTTTGCCTGCTAATGCCCCCCAATAAGGACATAAAGAAGGGCCGCCCCGTGTTTGCCGGGGCGGCCCTTTTGTCAGGCATTTTTCTCGTGGACATACTGGGCGTAGATCAGGCCGCTGGCGGCTTGGATACGGACCAGCTTTTGGATGGGGATGGCGGAGTAGTTCATGTGCTCCTCCAAAAAGGCGCTGTCGGCGGCCAGCCGCTCCCCGGCGGCCTTTTCCACCTCATCCAGGATCTGCCGGGTCTGCTCGTCCAGATCTTGGGCGTGCTCCTTCTCATAGATGCAGGCCCGGCGGAGGATGGCCATGTTCAAATTCAGATAGAACCGGGAGATATAGAGATTATCAAACTCCTGTGCCACCGTGGCGGGCTTTTGGAATTCGGGGTTGCTCCTTGCCCATTCCTTGTTGGCGCTCAGGTCGGTCCCGTTCGCCAGCCGGTCCTCGGCAGAGAGGAAAAAGGGGTTCCAGGTCTTGATGCAGGGGCGGACCTTATCGCACAGCTCCTTCATCAGGACCATCAGCTTCTCGCTGGCCTCAAAGCACTCCAGCTGGCACTCCAGCCGGCTCCTTTTGGAAAGGGAGGTGTCGTCCACCCGGGGATCAAAGAAGTAGGGCATCTCGTTGATAAGGGAGCGGACCAAAAAGGAGCTGCGAAGATTGGCGTACTCGTCGCTGGAGGTGCCGGAGGTGAGCTGGGCGGCGGGGTCGGCGCCGGGCATGAATTTTTCCAGATAGTCATAGTGGGCGATGACCCCTACACTTTTATAAATGCCGGGGTAAAGTTCCTCGCAGTAGGGCATCTCCGGCTCTCCCAGACTGAGGGGGATGCCCTCCCGGGCGGGGGTCTCGTACAGATGCTTATAGAGCGCCTCGTCCCCGTCGGTCAGATACCAGTAGCAGCCGCCGAAGCCGGAGTTGTGAAGGGAATAGATGAAGGTGGGATGCTTTTCATCAATGATCCGCATCAGGGCTTGGGTCTCGGGGATGGGGGAATCGAACCGGAGGGTCTTGTAGTCGATGGGGAAGCTCCACTCTACCTGCTGGGCATAGGCCGGGCGGTAGAAGTTGCGGGCATAGTTGGTGATGGTAAAAGGTCCCTTGAACCAGCCCTCGTTCAGACTGGTGCCGTCCGGGTCGCTGGTCTTGACGATATACCATGTGTAGTCCAGCTCCCGGCGCAGGGCCTCATTTTCCGCCAGCTCGCGGGTGAGAAAGTCCAGCATCATGGCGCCGATAGGCTCGTTGGGGTGGGGGCAGCCAAAGACCAAGGCGTTTTGGCTGCCGGAGCCGATCACCAGGCAGTGGATGGGCCGGCCCCAGCGGGAACGGCCGATCTGCTCCACCTTCACCACATCGGGGAACTCCTGGGCCAAGGCCAAGGTGCGTTTGTCCATCTCGTCTACCGTGAAAAATTCCTGATAGTCGGGAACGCGGGAGAGAATATCCTTCAGATCCATGATCAAGTCTCCTTTTTTTCTTCGGTGTCCAGACAGTGGCAGCTGACCCATCTGCCGTCGGGGAGCTGCTGAAGGGGCGGGTACTCTTGGAAGCACTTTTCACAGGCCTTAAAGCACCGGTTGGCAAAATAGCAGCCCGGTCCGGGATCTACCGGGGAGGGAGGCTCTCCGTCGATGTGGAGGACCTGCTTATCCTCGGTAAGGTCGATGGAGGCGCAGTTGGAGATCAGGGCTTGGGTATAGGGGTGCTTGGGGTCTTGGATAACGATGTCCGTCTCTCCCATCTCCACGATGCGGCCCAGATACATCACCGCCACCCGCTGGCAGATATAGCGGATCACCGCGATGTCATGGCTGATGAAAAGGATGGCGGTATGGTGGGTCCGGCACAGGTCGATGAGCATATTGATGATGTCCGCCCGCACAGACACATCCAGCATGGAGACCGGCTCATCCGCCACAAGGAACAGTGGTTCCAAGAGCATACTGCGGAGGATGGAGATGCGCTGGAGCTGTCCGCCGGAAAGCTCGTGGGGGTAGCGGCTGAGAAAATCCTCGGCGGGAATGAGTCCGCCCTCCTCCAGCGCCTTTACGCACAGGGCTGTCCTCTCCGCGTCGCTTTCTCCGATCCCGTGGAGTTTCAAGGGCCGGGTCATGATAGCGCCGATGGTGTCGTTGGGGGTAAAGGTATCAAAGGGATTTTGAAAAACCGCTTGGACCATGCGGTGGAATTTTTTGGGGTCTTCCTTCAAAATATCGCCGCTGGCCCGCCCCTGAAAATAGACCTCGCCGCCGCTGGGTTCCTCCAAACGGACCAGAAGCCGGCCCAGGGTGGACTTTCCGCAGCCGCTCTCGCCAATGATGCCGAAGATCTCCCCCTCGTTGACCGTAAAGTCTACTCCGTCAACGGCTTGGATCCATTTCTTTCCTTTCCCGAAGGAAAAAAGCCCGCTGTCGCCCCGCTGGCGGTACCACTTTTTCAGCTGATCTACCTTCAGAAGAGGTTCCTTTTGTCCGCTCATTGGCGCTCACCTCCTTTGTAAAGATGACAGGCGACCTTGTGTACCCCGTCCATCCGGACCTCGCCGGGCCGGGTCCGGAAACAGGCGTCGCAGGCCTTGCCGCACCGGGGGGCGAAGATGCAGCCCTCCGGCGGGGCGGCCAGGTCGGGAAGAGTGCCGGGGATGGACTTCAGGGCGCTTTTATCGCCGTGGAGGGAGGGGAAGGACTGGATCAGTCCCTGGGTATAGGGGTGGTAGGGGTGCCGGAGCACGTCTTCCACATACCCAAACTCCATCAGCTGTCCGGCGTACATAACGATGATCTTTTTGCAGGAGGTAGCCACCACGGAAAGGTCATGGGTGATCATAAGGCGGGTGACGGAGATCTGCTTTTCCAGGTCCTTGATCTCGCTCAGGATCTGCCCTTGGGTCACCACGTCAAGGGCGGTGGTGGCCTCGTCCATAATGAGCAGCTTTGGATCGAAAAGCAGGCTCAAGGCGATATTGATCCTTTGGAGCATCCCGCCGGAGAGCTCGTGGGGGTAAAGGTCATACACCCGGGGGGCTAAGTTCACCATCTCAAAAAGCCGGACCACCCTGGCCCGGATGTCCTTGGTGGAGGCCTTTGGCTCGTGGACCCGGTAAATGTCCTCAAACTGTTTGCCGATCCGGTGGACGGGGCTAAGGCTGTTCATGGATCGCTGGAACACCACGGAAAGCTCCTTCCACCGCAGTTGCTTGAGACGGTCCGGATCAGCCGAGAGCAGGTCCTCGCCGTCAAAAAGGATCTGTCCGGTGACCTCGGTGACCCGGGGATCATGAAGGCGCAGGATAGCCAGAGCCATGGTGGACTTTCCGGAGCCGGATTCTCCCACGATGCCAAGAGAGTCTCCCTGCTCGATGTCCATAGAGACATGGTCCACCGCCTTGACCCGCTTTTGCCCGGAGAGATAGGTGACACACAGGTCTCTGATTTCTAAGATTGCCATATGTCCACCCCCCTTAAATCTTCTTCATCTTGGGGTTGAGTGCATAGTTCAACCCGTCGCCGATCATATAGAAGATGAGCACGATCAGTACAATGGCCACGCCGGCAAAGGTGGACATCCACCAACCGCCGCTGGACAGATACTGCTTTCCGTCAAATATCATCTGCCCCCAGCTGACCACATTGGGGTCGCCCAGCCCCAAAAAGCTGAGGCTGGCCTCGGTAAGAATGGCCTTGGCCACGTCCATAGTGGTATTGGCCACGATGGGGAACAGGCCGTTGGGGATGATGTATTTGAACAGGATGCGGGTGCGGGATTCCCCCATTGCCACAGCGCTTTTGACAAAGGTGCGCTCCTTCAGGCTCATAGCCTGCACCCGCATCATCCGGGCGTTGCTGGGCCAAGAGGTCAGGCCGATGACCAGCATCACGTTGACCATGCTGCTGCCAAACAGGGCCACAATGATCAAAATGAGGAAGAAGGTGGGGATCATCAAAAAGATATTGGTGATCTCCGCCACGCATTTGTCAAGCCAGCCGCCGAAATATCCGGCATAGGCTCCCAGCAGGGTGCCGATGATCCCGGAGAGCAGGGCGGAGACGATGCCGATGGCCAGGGAGGTGCGGCTTCCATAGATGATCATACTCAAAATATCCTGGCCCATGTTGTTGGTGCCCAGGATGTGTCCGCCGCTGCCCGGCGGATTGAGCAGGTCGTCGCTCAGGAAATAGGGGTCAAAGGGGGCCAGCGCCGGGGCGGCGGCCACCACCACCAGCACCACCGCAAGCAGGATCAGGCCGATCTGCAGCTGCCGGCTGGCCCGTACCAGACCGCACAGGCGCTTCCAGCCGTTTCGAAGTTTTTCCATTTGAAAGCGCCTCCTTTACTCGTAGCGGATCCGGGGGTCCAGCCAGGCGTAGAGCAGATCCATCACGATCATCACAATGGCCACCGAGATGGCGATGATCAGATAAACGCCCATCAGTACATTATAGTCCCGCATCAGAATGGACCGGTACATGAACGCGCCGATCCCCGGCCAGGAAAACACGATCTCGATCAGGGTAGAGCCTGCCACCACATAGGCCAGATTGATGCCAAAGATGGTGATGATGGGCAGGATGGCGTTTTTTAGCACATATTTGCGGAATATTTTCCCCTCGCTCATTCCGGTGACCCGAAAGGTGGTGATGAAGTCTTCCGCCATCACCTGCATCACAGAGGACTTGGTGATGCGGAAATAGGTTGGGATCTGGACCGCGACCAAAGTGGCGCAGGGCAGGATCATGTGCCTTGCCACGTCTGCGATATGGGCAAAGCCGGTATAGTTGGCCCGCATATCCACCATGCCTTGGGTGGGCAGCAGCTTAAAGGTGGAAGCGAAAAGCAAAATGAGCATCATGCCCACCCAGAAAGAGGGCATGGCATTGAGCACATAGGCGACGCCGGAAAAGCACCGGTCCAGCAAAGTGCCGTGATTCTTCCCGGCATACAGCCCCAGACCCCCTCCGATGACAACGGCGAAAATGGCGCTGATCCCCGACAGGAGCAGGGAGGGGCCAATGTGGCTCAGGATGAGCTGAGAGACCGGCTGGTTATACAGATAGGAGTCCCCCATATCCCCTTTGAGAAGGGTGGAGACGTAGCGGAAGAACTGGATATGGAAGGGTTGGTCCAGGCCATATTTTTTTGTCAGAGCGTCTATCAGCTCCTGGGAGGGATTGTCGAAGCCGGCCATGATCCGGGCGGGATTGCCGGGAGCCAGTTTGATGATGGTGAAATTGAGAAGCACCACAAAGGCTACGATGGCAAAGGCCATCAGAATGCGTTTGAGCAGATATTTTTTCATCTCTAGAAGAGAGCCTCCCTTTCTCCGTTGTGACCGGGAAGATATTCAGAATGGCCTCCGCCGTTTTGGCGGAGGCCATTCCTCCCCTTATGCCATTCCGTCTCAGTTCATGGCGACCTTGCTATAGTTGCTGTCGTGAACGTCGGTGATGTTGTCGATATAGGGCACGCCGCTGATATTGTTGCGGCAGGCATAGTACTGGGCGAATTCCACGATGGGGATGATGGGCAGATCCTCGGCCAGAATGGCTTGGACCTCTTTATAGCAGGCCCCCCGGTCCTCGTGAGTGACCAGGACCTTGCCCTTGGCCAGCAGCTCGTCCACCTTGGCGTTGGAGTACTTGGAATAGTTCATCACAGCACCGGTGCCGATCCGCTTTGCCATAGCGTCGGGGTCGGGGCCCTGGAAGCCGGCCATCATGGCCAGTTCATAATTGCCCGCCTCGATCTTCTCCGCCCAAGCGGCCATCTCGATGATGTTCACCTTCAGGTCGATACCGACCTCTTTCAGGTTGGCGGCCATGACCTTGCCGCAGTCACCGTAAGTTCCGCCGGTGAACACGTCCAGAGTCAGGGTCAGATACATACCGTTGGCGTCCTTGGTGTAGCCGGCCTGCTCCAAAAGCTGCTGAGCCTGGGCCACGTCCCGCTCTCCGATGTCGGCGTCGGCGTTATAGGCCCAATCCAGGAAGGGGGGATAGAAGCCGTAGGCCGGAGCCTGCAGTCCGCCGGTGCCCTTCTGGGAGATCTCCTCCCGGTTGATGCCAAGGGCGACGGCCTTGCGGACCTCCCACTTGCTCATGGTCTCATTCTCCATGTTGCAGATGACCTGATAGCGGCGGGCAGCGGTCATTACGCCCATCTTGACCTCGGGGTCCTGCTGCATGGCGGGCACGTCGGAGTTGGGGACCCCCGTCAGCAGGTCCAGCTCTCCGTTCTTGAAGGCCTGGACCGCGGTGGCATCATCGGGAATGATGGAGAAGATCAGCCGGTCCACCTTGGGCGCGCCTCTGAAGTAGTCCGGATTTTTCTCCAAGGTGATGCTGGAGCCCTGCTGATAATCCACAAATTTGAACGCGCCGGTGCCGATGGGCTTGCGGGTAGCGGCCTCGCAGGTGGCCCAGTCGGCCTCGTTCTCATAGATGTGCTTGGGGATGATAAAGTGCTCATACCAGGCCAAACTGCCCAGCAGGGTGGCGTCGGCGGACTTCAGATTCAGCACTACCGTGTTGTCGTCGGGGCATTCGATGCTCTCCAGCGCGTTGGAGAGGGTGGCGCCGTTAAAGCCGTTGTCGGACATGATGCGCTCATAGGTATACTTCACATCGGCGGAGGTAAAAGGCTCGCCGTCGTGCCACTTGACCCCCTCGGCCAGATGGAAGGTATACACCAGACCGTCGTCGGAGATGTCCCAACTCTCCGCCAGACCGGGGATCACCTCGCTGTTGATATTCAGCTCCAACAGACCGTCAAACACGTTCTGGTAGATCAGGTGGCCGTCGTCGTCGCCCTTGAGGACGGGGTTGAAGGTGGTGGGATCGGCGCCCATGTTGACGATAAAGGTGCCGCCTCCATTCTCTCCCACGTTCGCGGAGGGATCGGCGCTGGCTCCGGGTCCTTTCTGATCCCCACCGGAGCAGGCGGAGAGGCTCAGCGCCAGCGACAGGGTGAGGGCCGCGGCAAAAATACGTTTGAATTTCATTTCGCATCATCCTTTCCTTTTTGTATGTGCATCCGTTTTGAGACATATTGCGCCGTCAAAAGGCCGCATTCGGCTTGGACGGTGACTAACTTGCGAATGGGGGTCACTTGATAGTCCATGTTCTCCTCCAGGTAGTCGCACTCCTGCCGCAGATAGCGTTCGCACTGCTCTAAAGTCCTGCGCAGAAGGTCCGTTTCCTCCCTGGTAAAGCCCCGCTCACCGCTGCGTTCCAGCTCAAATTCGCAGGCTCTCAGCAGCAGGGAGGTTCCCGTGGCCTGGAAGAAACGGGAGACGAGCAGATTGTCAAACTCTTGGGCCACCGTGGCCTTCTGTTGGAATTCCGGGACCGAATCGGCCCACCGGAGCTGGGCGTCCAGATCGCCCTTGCCGGAGGCCATGCGTTCGTCAAAGGCGGTTTTGAAGTGATTATCCGGCATATCCAGCAGCTTTTCCACCGGCCCTGCAAGCTCCATCAGGTCCTGCCAGTGCCTGGCCTTGTACCGGCAGCTCTCCGCCACGGCATCCCGCCGGGTTCGCTGAGAAAGGCTCAGATCGTCGATACGCCGTTCGTAGAAGTAGGGCAGTTCGCACACGAATACAAAGGTATCCTCTCCGCTGTGCTGTCTGGCATAATCCCCGCTGGAGGTGCCGTAGGGGTGACAGGCCGCCGGGTCGGCGTCGGTATAGGTCTCGGTGTAATCATAGTCGTCTTGGACCGTCAGCATTTGAAAGACCGCCGGGGCAAACTCCTTGGCGAAGGGGACCTCCGCCTCTCCCAGCTTTCTGGGGACCCCCATCCGGGCGGTACAGGCGTAATAGGCTTCATACAGCTCCGGAGCGGGGTGGGAGAGGTACCAGTAGGCCCCTCCGAAGCCCAAGTTGTGGAGCGGGTAGACAAAGGCGGGCTTCAGCCGCTCGATCAGATCCATGATGATCCGGGTCTCGGGAAGGGGGGCGTCAAACTTCAGGGCCTTATACTCCACCGGGAAGGTCCACTCCACCTGCTCGTGGAAGGCGGGGCGGTAATAGTGGCGAAGGTAGTGGTAAACGGTAAACGGCCCCTTGAACCAGCCTTCGTTGAGGGCGATCCCGTCCGGGTCGCTGACCTTGATAAGGTACCAGGTGTAGTCCATATCCGCCCGCAGCTGGGCGTTTTCCGCCAACTCCCGGGCCAGAAAATCCAGGGTCATGGCCCCGATGGGCTCATTGGGATGAGGGCAGGCGAAAAGCAGGGCGTTTTTGGAGCCGGAGCCGATCTTTAAGCACCGGATGATTCTGCCCTCCCGGGAACGGCCTACCTCTTGGACTTGGACCAGCTGGGGATATTCCTCCGCCAGGGCAAGGGTGTTCCGGTCCAGCTCCTCGATAGTCAGAAATCCCTGGCTGTCAGGGACCCGGTCCATGACCTCCCGCAGATCCAAACTCATGGCTTCTCTCCTCCATATCTCACGATAGCAAAAGATTTTAGCACTTTAACGTATTATAGCAGAAGGGAGGGGGGGATGGCAATATAAATTTGCCCATGAGAAAACTTTTGGATTTATGAACAAAATTTTGGGTGAAAAACCTTCTTCTTATGGAAGATATGAGAGGAAAGGGCCTTTTGAAACACATTTAATGGAAACATAAGAAATTTTTAAACCCAATTGCGGATTTACTTGGTATCTTTCTCTGGAGAAAAGGAGGCCGTTTTATGGACTATGTACTGACAGCCAATGACCTGACAAAGGAGTATAGGGGCTTCCGGGCTTTGGACGCCCTCTCCCTCCATGTCCCCAAAGGTTCCATCTATGGCTTGGTGGGGAAAAACGGGGCGGGGAAGACCACCCTTATCCGCATCCTCTGCGCCCTGCAGGAGCCTACCGATGGAGAGTATGCCCTCTTTGGTGCGGACAGCCGGGACAGATCTGTCGCTGAGGCCCGCCGCAAGCTGGGGGCGGTGGTGGAGACCCCCGCCGTCTATCAGGAGCTGACGGCAGAGGAAAACCTGCGCGTCCAATATAAGGTGCTCGGCCGCAAGGATCTTGGCTCCATTCCCGGTCTTTTGGAGCTGGTGGGGCTGGAAAACACAGGGAAAAAGAAGGTGAAAAATTTCTCTCTGGGGATGCGCCAGCGCCTTGGCATTGCCGTGGCCCTGGCGGGAGAGCCGGAACTGCTGGTCCTGGACGAGCCGGTGAATGGCCTGGATCCCCAAGGGATCATCGAGATGCGGAAGCTCCTCCAAAAGCTGAACCGGGACAAGGGAGTCACCATCCTCATCTCCAGCCACATTTTAGACGAGCTTTCCCGCTTGGCCACCCACTACGGCTTTATCGACAAGGGACATATGGTGGAGGAGATCGCGGCGGCAGACATTGACGAGAGCTTGGAAAAGCATTACATGAAGCTGGTAGGAGGGGACTGGGATGAATGAGTTGATGAGGGCGAATCTGTTTCGCATCAAACGGGACAAGGTGTTCTGGGCCTGCTTTGCCGTGGTGCTGGGCGTTTCCGCCGCCTTCGTTTTTATGGGCGTCCGGCAGTGCCATGCGATGGCGGCGGAGGGCTATACCGCGGCTCTGGAAGGCTCCCTTTTCCAGCTTGCCCCGGCGATAGGAATGTGTGCGGCGGTATTTACGGGCCTATATCTGGGCACCGACCAAAGCGAAGGGGCTATCCGCAACCGGCTGATCGTGGGCCACAGCCGGGGAGCGGTCTATTTGGCGGGACTGGGGATCGCCGTGACGGCGGCCTTGGCCTTTACCGGAGCTTGGCTGGCAGGGGGCGGAGCCGCCGCCCTTCTGGGCCGGGAATTTTGGCAGATGGGGGCGGGGCAGAGCGTCCTCTATTTCTTGGTGGCTGCGGCCTCCGCCGTGGCTCTGGCCTCCGTTCTGACAGTGGTGGGAATGCTCTCTGAGAAAAGATCCACTGCTGCGGTGGCTTCCATTCTGCTGGCGCTGGGCATGGTGCTGCTCTCCACTTGGCTCCATTCCCGGCTTTTGGAGCCGGAGATGGAATCCGGCCTCATTATCACCGCTGCCGGGATGGAGTGGGGGGACCCCACCCCCAACCCCCTCTATGTGGGCGGGGTGCTGCGTCAGGTCTTTGAGGGCCTTCTGAATATACTCCCCACCGGTCAGGCGGTCCTTCTCTCCGATCTGGCGGTGACTCACCCGGTGGGAGATCTTCTGGCCTCAGCGGCGGTGACGCTGGTGGCCACGCTGGCCGGGATGGCGCTATTTCGCAAAAAGGATCTGAAATGAGAAAAAATATCCCCCGAAGAGAACTTCGGGGGATATTTTTTGTGGTTCGTCAGGATAGCTGCCGGTATGCGGCGTCAATGTCCTCCCTTGCCGCCAGCCCCAAGGAGAAGGCCGTGGCGCTCCCGGCGGCCACCGCCAGCCGGAGGGCGGTCTCATATCCCTGTCCGCAGGCTGTCAAAAACCCGGCTACCGTGGAATCCCCTGCCCCCACGGAATTTTTCAGGGTCCCCGCTGGGGCCTTCTGGACATATACCCTCCCGTCCTCCGCCGCCAGCAAGGCGCCGTGCCTGCCTAACGAGACCATCACATTTTCCGCCCCCTGCCGCCGCAGCTGCTGGGCCGCCTCAGTGAGGGCGGGCAGGTCGTCGGGGGCCAAGACCTTTCCCGTTAGCTCCCCCAGCTCCTGATGGTTGGGTTTGACCAAAAAGGGGTGGTAAGGCAGACAGAAGGCCAGCAGGTCCCCGGTGGCGTCCACCACCCGGCGGATGTCCCGGCCTTCCAGCCGTTTCAAAATATCCTCATAGGTGTGGGGGGAGAGGGAGGCGGGAATGGACCCGGAGAGGATAAGGGTGTCCCCCGGCGCCAGCCGGTCCAGCTTGTCATACAGCTCCTCCACCGCCCGGGGCGGGATATCCGGCCCCCGTCCGTTCAGCTCGGTCTCCACGTTGCCCTTGATCTTTACGTTGATGCGGGTATGCCCACTGGGAAGAGCGACAAAATCCGTCCTGACCCCCATCTTCTCAATACGGCGGCGCAGCAGCTCTCCCGTATCTCCCGCCAAAAACCCCATTGCGGTATTCCCCACCCCAAGCTGGGCCAGCACAAGGGAGACGTTGATACCCTTGCCCCCCACCTGAAGCTCCTCGCTTTCCGCCCGGTTGGTCTCCCCGGGCAGGAAGGAGGGGACCTGCATCACATAGTCCAAAGCGGGGTTGAACGTGACGGTATAGATCATATTACTCCCTCCCCCATACGCTCAGGATAGCTGTTCAATGCCCTTTTCCATCCGCCGCAAGGTCTCCTCCCGGCCCAAAATATGGCACAGCTCCACCGCTCCGCCGGGGGTGACCGCCTTGCCTGAGAGGGCGGTGCGCACCGGCCACATGATCCGCCCGTTTTTCAGCTCCAGCTTCTCTGCCAGCGCCACCAGCGCGTCGTGGATGGCGTCATAAGTCCACTGGGTAAGCCCTTCCAGCACAGGGAGGGTCGCCTTTAGGGCCTCCAGGGAGTTGGCCTCGTCGGTCTTCATCTTCTTGTGGCAGTATAGCTCGTTGGAATACTGGGGCAGCGCGTCAAAGAAATCCACCTGAGGCGCGATATCGCAGAGAGTGTCGCACCGTCCCTGCACCAGCGGAGCGATAAGCCGCAGATCAATGGCGGGATCCTTCACCGCCGCCTTGAGATACGGCTCCGCCGCGGCGTAGAAGGCGTCGGCGTCCATCTCCCGAAGGTAGTGGGCGTTAAAGTAGTTCAGCTTCTCCCGGTCAAAGATGGCGGGAGACTTGGACACGCCGGAAAGCTCAAAGACCTCTGCCAGCTCCGGAAGGGTAAAGAATTCCCGCTCCGCGTTTTCTCCCTTGGGCGCCCAGCCCAAGAGGGTCACGTAGTTGAGAATGGCCCCTGTGAGATACCCTTGGGCCTTCAGATCCTCATAAGAGGGGTCTCCGTGGCGCTTGGACATCTTGTTGTGGGCGTCCCGCATCACAGGGGAGCAGTGGATATACTCGGGTACCGTCCACCCAAAGCCCTCGTACAGAAGGTTATACTTGGGGGCGGAGGACAGGTACTCGCTTCCCCGGACCACGTGGGTGATGCCCATAAGGTGGTCGTCGATGACGTTGGCAAAGTTATAGGTGGGCAGCCCGTCCCGCTTTAAGAGCACTTGGTCGTCCAAGGTGTCATTGTCCACCGTGATGGCCCCGAAGATGGCGTCGTGGAAAGTGGTCTGTCCTCCTTGGGGGATCCGCTGGCGGATGACGTAAGGCTCCCCCGCCGCGACCCGGGCCTTGGCCTCGTCCAGAGAAAGGTCCCGGCAGGGATCGGCCTCTTTGGTAAAGTCCCCGGAATCCTCGGCGGACTCCGCCTTGTCGCAGAAGCAGTAGTAGGCATGGCCCTTTTCCACCAAAAGCTGGGCGTATTTGCCGTAAAGGTCCCGCCGCTGGGTCTGGACATAGGGCCCCACAGGTCCGCCCACGTCAGGCCCCTCGTCCCAAGTAAGCCCGCACTCCTTGAGGGTATTGTATATCACGTCCACGGCCCCCTCCACCAGCCGGCCCTGGTCGGTATCCTCGATGCGGAGGATAAACGTCCCCCCCTGATGCCGGGCGATGAGCCAAGTGTAGAGGGCGGTGCGGAGGTTCCCTACGTGCATATACCCCGTGGGGGAGGGGGCGAACCGGGTGCGGACCTTCCCTGTGGGGATGCGCTTTTCCATCTCGTCAAACCATGTCATATCCATAAAAATTCCCTCCTCAAAAAAGGACTTGTGACCCTATTTTATCGGGCAGGGAAGAACTTGTCAAGCGGAGGGAAATGTGGTATGATAAACCAACATGGGTCAATATACCTATTGCAAAGGGAGAATGTCTGATGGAAAACGAAAAGAAGGTCATGCTCTCCGGCATCCAGCCCAGCGGGGAGCTGCACATTGGCAATTATCTGGGACCTCTCCGCCACTGGCCGGAGATGATCGAAGAGTTTGACTGTTACTTTTTTCTGGCTGACCTGCACACCATCACCGTACGGCAGGAGCCGGCTGAGCTGCGCCGCCGGGTCCTGACCCTGCTGGCCAGCTATATCGCCTGCGGCTTGGATCCGGAGAAATGCACCCTCTTCATCCAGTCTCATGTCCCTGCCCACAGCCAGCTGTCCTGGGTGCTGGACTGCTACACCATGTTCGGAGAGCTTTCCCGTATGACCCAGTTCAAGGACAAGTCGGCCCGGAACGCCGACAACATCAACGCGGGCCTGTTCACCTATCCGGTACTCATGGCGGCTGATATTTTGATCTACCAGCCCGATTTTGTTCCCGTGGGGGAGGACCAGCGCCAGCACGTGGAGATCTGCCGGGACATCGCAAACCGTTTCAACGGTATCTATGGCGACGTGTTCAAGGTCCCGGAGCCTTATATTGCCAAGGTAGGGGCGCGGATCATGAGCCTCTCCACCCCGGAGAAGAAGATGAGCAAATCCCAGCCCGAGGGCTGCGTGTTTCTCATGGATAAGCCCGAGGACATTATGCGGAAGTTCAAGCGGGCGGTGACCGATTCCGATACCGAGCGCTGTGTCCGCTACGCCCCCGAGGAGAAGCCGGGGGTAGCCAACCTCATGCAGATATACGCCTCGGCTACGGGCAAGACCTACGAGGAGGTCGAGAAGGAGTTCGACGGCAAGGGCTACGGCGCTTTCAAGCCCGCCGTGGGCGAGGCGGTGGTGGAGACCCTCCGCCCCATCCGGGAGGAGACCGAGCGGCTCCTGGCCGACAAGGCCTATCTGGAGAGCGTCTACCGCGCCGGAGCGGAGAAGGCCGGCTATGTGGCAAACAAGACCCTCCGCAAGGTCTATAAAAAGGTTGGCTTCCTGCCCCGGTAAGGGCGGCACCCACAGAAACCCTCCGGTCCCAAGGCCGGAACCAAGGAGAAAAACAAAATGCCTATTTCATTGGAACTGATCGGTCAGGTGGCCGCGGCCCTGTTCACCTCCTTCCTCATCGCCCTGATCCTCACCCCCGTGGTGCGGAATCTGGCGGTGAAGATGGGCGCGGTGGACGACCCCCGGAAGGACAAGGACCCGGAGCGGCGGATGCACTCTGACC
>CANPNN010000019.1 GCA_947575475.1 uncultured Pseudoflavonifractor sp. | reverse complement strand
AGTCAACCCCTGACGGCCCGGACGGTGGTCAATGAGTGGCCCCAAGAGGAGCTGCGGCGCATCCTCTACCAATATGGAGAGGAGCGGTACGCCCCCGCCATTGCGGGAGCCATCGTCCGGGTCAGGGGACAAAGACCCATTGAGACGACTTTTGAGCTGGTGGATGTGATCCGCTCTTCCATGCCGTCCCAGGCCCTCCGGGAGAAGCAGCACCCCGCCAAGCGGACCTTCCAGGCGATCCGCATCGCTGTCAATGATGAGCTGACCGCGGCAGAGCGGGTCATCCAGCAGGCGGTGCCTTTGCTTTCCCGGGGAGGAAGGTTATGTATCATTACCTTCCACTCTTTGGAGGACCGGATCGTGAAGATGGGGTACAACAGCTTTGCCAGGGGCTGTACTTGCCCTCCGGATTTCCCTGTGTGCGTGTGCGGTAAAAAACCTGAACTGAAACTGGTGAACAGAAAGCCCATCCTGCCGGGTGAACAAGAGTTGCGGGAAAACCCCCGTTCCCGCAGCGCAAAATTGCGGATTGGGGAGAAGCTGTAGAAGAAGTTTTACACAAAGGAAAGAGAAGTGAGGAGCAATGACGGAGACCGTAAGACGGAGCAGCTATGATCCCTATCGGAATCTGAATTACCAATACGACGGCTCCGCCGTACGTATCCCCGAAGAGGAGGAGATCCTCCGCCCCTGTCCCCAGGTCCGCCCCCGGAATCAGGAGCTTTCCCGCCCCAAGGTGGCGGTGCGTCCGGCGGGAAAGGTGTCTCTGTTCGCTGTAGCCGGCTTTGGCGCGGTGGCGGCGCTGGCGGTGATGATCCTTATGAGTTATGTACAACTCACCACTATCTCCAATACGGTGGTGAGCCTCAACTCAGAGATGACCCAGCTTCAGAGTGAAGAGGCCACCCTCCGGGCCAGATATGAACTGGCTTACGATCTGGGCACCATTGAGAAGGCCGTTACCTCAGACGGCTCCATGAGTCGTCCCCAGGCGGGACAGATGGTCTATGTGGACCTGACCGAGCCTGACAGCGTAGTTCTTTATGATCAGGGCGGGACCTCCGGCAGTTTTCTGGACAGTTTGGAGGAGATCGTGGGGACGATCCTGTCATATTTCTAAACCACTCTGGCATATGTTTTTGAGAACACCAAAGAGAAAATAGACTGCTGCGGCAGTCAAAAAGAGAGAGGGCGTAAGAATAGGTTTCTTACGCCCTTGCGTGATGAAAGGGGGAAAAACCGTGGGGAATCCCAATAGAGAAGGGGGCCGGTCCGAGTCCTACTGGAATCCGCCGGACCGGAAGGCCAACCGAGTCATCCTCCGCCGGACGATCTTCCTGATGCTCCTGTTTGGACTGATCACCTTTCTGCCGCTGTTTTTCAGGCTATACACCATTCAGATCCGGGACCACGCCCTGTATCAGCAACGGGCCATTGACCAGCAGACCATGGATAACGCCGTCTCGGCTAACCGGGGGGAGATCCTGGATTGCAACGGCAGTGTGCTGGCCATGTCCGCCACGGTCTATGATGTGATCCTTTCCCCCAAAGATTTTGAAGCGCTCCAAAAGCGCTGGGATGACAAATATACCGACGCCAGCGGGCGGGTGCTCACCGAGAAGAAGGGGTACTATCCCCGGCCCGAGGTCGACGATGTGGCCGCGGCCCTCTCCGCCATCCTGGGCCTTGACCCGGAGGCGGTGCTGAAAAAGCTGGAGAAAAACAGCTATTATGAGGTAGCCGCCAGCCGGGTGGAGCTGGAGGTATCGGACGAGGTACGCAACCTGATCAAAGAGAAGCATCTCTCCAACAGCATCTTTTTGGTTCCCACCACCAAGCGATACTATCCTTACGGTTCCCTGGGCGCCCAGCTCATCGGTTGGGTGAACTGGAAAAACGACAACCGGGGCGCCTATGGTATGGAGGCCCTCTACGAGGAGACATTGGCGGGAGAGATGGGACGGGTGGTCACTGCCAAGGACGCTTCAGGCAAGGAGATGAAATACTCTTTCCAGGATTACTATGACGCCTCCGACGGCAATACCATCCACCTGACGGTGGACGCCACCATCCAGTATTACTGTGAGCGGATCCTGGAGAAGGGGGTGGAGATGTTCGATGTGCAGAACGGAGGCTTTGTCATTGCCATGGACCCCAAGACGGGGGCCATCAAGGCCTGGGCCAACTCTCCGGATTACAATCTGAACGACCCCTGGACTGTGACAGACCCGGTGCTGAATGAGTATCTGGAGACAGTGAAGGCTGACCCAGCCGCCACGGAGGAGGCTTACAAGGCCGCTTTAGAGAAGGTGCAGAACCAGCATTGGAGAAACAAGGCCATGAACGACTCCTACGAGCCGGGGTCCACTTTCAAATCCATGGTGCTGGCGGCGGCGCTGGAGGAAGGGGTCATCAATGAAAACTCTACCTATTACTGCCCCGGCTATTATAAGGTGGGAAATGATGCGATCAGCTGTTCCAAAAAGGCTCCTGGCCACGGCAGCCAGGATCTGGCCACTGCGGTGGCCAACTCCTGCAACCCGGCCTTTATGATGATCGGTCAGGCCCTGGGGGCGGAAAAGTTCTACGACTATCTGGAGGACTTTGGCTTCTTGGAGCAGACGGGTATCGATATGCAGGGAGAGGGCAAGAGTATCGTCTGGGACCGGGAGAAATTTACCGCGCCCAGCACCCAGCAGAATACCTATCTGGCTACAGCCTCCTTTGGACAGGGTTTTCAGGCTACCCCCATCCAGTTGATCACTGCCGCTTCAGCGGTGATCAACGGGGGACATCTGATGCAGCCTTATGTAATGCAGTCCATCACCGCCCCCGATGGTACGGTCTTGCAGCAGACAGAACCTACCGAGGTGCGGCAGGTGGTCAGCGAGGAGACCTCCGAGCGCTGCCGGACCATCCTGGAAGGAGTGGTCAACGGCGGTACGGGAAAGCGGGCTTATGTCCCCGGTTACCGGATCGGCGGCAAGACCGGTTCCTCTGAGACGGTGGAAAGCCGCCGGGGAGAGGATCGGACCATCGTGTCCTTCCTGGGCTTTGCCCCTGCAGACGATCCCCAGATCGTGGTGCTGCTGGCCTACGACGCGCCCAAGCCCGCCGTTCATGGGGGCCACACCACCCAACGGGATTATTACATCTCCGGCGGTAATATGGCGGCCGTTATGGCGGGGGAACTATTGGAGGATATTCTGGACCATATGGGTCTGGAAAAGACTTACACCGAGGCGGAACGGGCCAAGATCGACGTGACCGTGCCCAAAGTGGTGGGCCAGACGGCCCAGATCGGAGCGGAGGCGGCCCGGAACATGGGCTTTACCGTCCGCACTGTGGGGGAGGGGGAGACCGTCACGGCCCAGATCCCCAGCGGAGGAGCGGTGATCCCCAGCGGCAGCGAGATCATCCTATACCTGGGCCAGGAGAAGCCGACCGATCTGGTGATGGTCCCCGACGCCCGGGGCAGGACCGCCGTCCAGGCCCAGGAATTGCTGGCTCAGAGCGGACTCTACCTGAAGGTGAGCGGTTCCAGCAGCTATATGTCCGCTGGGGCCACTGTGGCCGGTCAGGAGCTTTCACCGGGAACGATGGTGGAGCGGGGTACGGTGGTGGAATGCGTGTTCTCGGACAATACCATGATAGACTAAAGACAGGTAAGGGAGGAAGAGAGACAGACCCCATCCATTCTGAGTTAGGGTGAGGTGTTCGTATGCGTCTGAACGAATTGTTGGAGGGTACGGGCTTTGAAGGTCAGGTACCGCAGGAACTGGAAGTGGAAGGGATCTCCTATGACACCAGGACCATGAAGCCCGGTGAAGTTTATGTGGCCCTGCGCGGGTATAAGACGGACGGACACCGGTATATAGAGGAAGCCAAGGCCTGCGGGGCTGCCGCCGTGGTGGCGGAGGAGGGGGAGGACGTGCTCCTTGTCCCCGACAGCCGGGCGGCCCTGGCCGCCCTCTCGGCCAACTGGTTTGGACATCCGGCCAAAGAGCTGGCGGTGATAGGGGTCACTGGGACCAATGGAAAGACCACTACCACCACCCTGCTGTGGGGGATGCTCCAGGAGGTTTTGGGAAGCCCTGCGGGGCTGATCGGCACCAATGAGGTGCGGATCGGGGAGGAGCGCTTTCCCGCTCAACGCACTACCCCGGAAAGCTGGGACCTTCAGCGCTGGCTGCGGAAAATGGCAGACGCGGGATGCAGCCATGTGGTGATGGAGGTGTCCTCTCATGCCCTGTGTATGCACCGGGTAGATGGGATCCGCTTTGCGGTGGGAGCCTTTACCAATCTGACCCAGGACCATCTGGACTTCCATAAGACTATGGAGGAGTACAGGCGGGCCAAGGGACGGCTTTTTACCCAATGTGATACCGCGGTGCTGAATCTGGACGATGAGGCGGGGCGATACTATTGGGAGACGGTACCGGGAGAAAAGCTGTCCTATTCCGAGAGCCGGGATGGAGCGGACCTGACGGCGAAAAACCTTCGCCTCTCTCCCGGACGTATCGAGTTTGAGGCCGTGGCCCGGGAAGAGTTGGCCCATGTGAGCCTGGGGATCCCCGGGGGCTTTACCCTCTATAACGGCCTATGTGCCCTTGGCTGTGCCAAGGCTTTGGGACTTCCGCTGGAAAAGGCGGCAGCCGCGCTGGGTCATGCCCCTGGCGTGAAGGGACGGATGGAGGTGGTCCCCCGCTCCGGCCCGGGGACGGTCATTATTGACTATGCCCATACCCCCGATGCGCTGGAGAAGGCTCTGACATCCCTGCGGGATTTTACGGACGGACGGCTTATCTGCCTGTTTGGCTGCGGAGGGGACCGGGACAGGAGCAAACGGGCCATAATGGGAGCCATCGCCGCCGATCTGGCAGATGTGTGCATTGTCACCTCTGACAATCCGCGCAGCGAGCCGCCTGAGGCCATTATCGAGGATATCCTTCAGGGTATGGTGAAGTTTGACAAGGTGAAGATCGTGGAACCAGACCGGGTCCGGGCCATCCGGTTGGGGCTGTCCCTGATGAAAGAGGGGGATACTCTGCTGCTGGCAGGAAAAGGCCATGAGACCGATCAGGAAGTGAACGGGGAAAAACAGCGTCTGGACGAACGGGAAATAGTTGCGCAGCCCGGTCCGGTATGATACAATACCAAATTGTGCAAAATTTCGGAAATTTTTAAGACGAAAGAGCTGGAGGACCAAACCATGGGAAGCGTCAATTCTACCATTCAGGGTATCCTTATTATTACGGCGGTGAGCTTTGCGGTCACCGTGCTGCTGGGACGGCTGCTGCTGCCCCTGCTGCGGCGGCTGAAGGCAGGCCAGTCCATCAAGGAGATCGGCCCTACCTGGCATATGTCCAAGCAGGGGACCCCCACCATGGGAGGACTTATGTTCATCCTTGCCATCGGTGGGATAGTGGTCTGGCATACTGCGGTAAACTGGACCTCCGGCGGGGGTGCAGGCTTTTTGGGGGAGGACAGGAGTCTGGGAGGCTTATATGTGTTCCTCTTTGCTCTGGTGTTTGGGATCATCGGTTTTATTGACGATTATATGAAGGTGGTCCACCATCAGAATACAGGGCTCACTGCCGGATGGAAGTTCCTGCTGCAGCTCTCCGCCGCCATCCTTATGACGGTTTTGCTGCGGTATGAGGGATATCTGCGGCCCAACCTCTATATCCCTTTTACCAGGACCTATATTCCCCTGCCCTGGTCGGTATATATGGCCTTTGCCGCCTTTGTCATGGTAGGTTGTGTCAACGCAGTCAATATCACCGACGGGGTGGATGGGCTTTCCTCTTCGGTGACGGTGCCGGTGGCGATATTTTTTACTGCCGTTACCGCCCTGTGGAGTCAGAGTGAGTTGACGGTCTTTTCTGCCGCCCTGCTGGGGGGGCTGCTGGGCTTTTTGGTCTATAACCACTATCCTGCCAAGGTATTTATGGGGGATACGGGTTCTCTGTTTTTAGGGGGGGCAGTCTGCGGGTTGGCCTTTGCCACCGATATGCCTCTTATTCTGGTTTTGGTGGGGATCGTTTATATAGCCGAAACTATGTCCGATATTATCCAGGTCACCTATTTCAAGCTGACGCATGGCAAGCGGATCTTTAAGATGGCCCCCCTTCACCACCATTTTGAGATGTGCGGGTGGAAGGAAAAGAAGGTGGTGGCAGTGTTTTCCTTTGTCTCCGCAGTCTTCTGTGTGGCGGGATATCTGGGGGTCATGGGGAGATATTAAATTTGGATGTGGAGCGGGGAGGTGAAGGTGGTGCCAAAACTGAAGCGTGACCTGACTATGGAGCAGCAGCTGGTCCGGGGGCCTATGGACCTTCCCTTCCTGATGCTGGTGGTGCTTCTGACCGGGATCGGGGTCATCATGGTCCTCTCCGCTTCCTATGCTACCGCCATGAGCGAGGGTCACGGCGACGGAGCGATCCACTACTTTCTCCGGCAGGCGATTTTTGCCGGGGTGGGTTTTGTGCTGATGTATATTGCCTCCAAGGTCAACTATCAGTGGTATCGCTGGGGGTCGGTGCTGGTGTTGGGCCTTGCTTTTCTGCTGCTGGTGCTGGTGCTGATCCCTGGCTTCCATACCGTCCGCAGCGACGGCGTGAAGCGGTGGCTCAAAATGCCGGGTATAGGCGCCTTCCAACCCTCTGAGGTGGCGAAATTGGGCGTTATCCTCTATTTTTCCGCCCGGATGAGCAAGCGAAATACGGAGAAGAAAAAAATATATGACACCAGTAAGCCGGCGGGGGTCATCTTTCATGCTTTGGATGAGTGGGGATTCATGGAGCTGGTGCCCTATGGGGCCATCCTGCTTGCCATCATAGTGCTGATGTATTTTGAGCCCCACATGTCCGGGACTATCCTGATCCTGATCCCCGCCGCGGCCATTCTTTTTGCCGGCGGTGTAAAACTGCGGTGGTTTGCCTTGGGAGGCACTACAGTGGTGGGGCTGCTGACGCTGATCGTCACCACCACCGATTACATGAGTAAGCGGATCAACCTGTGGCGGGACCCTTGGTCCTACCCGAGGGACGGGGGCTACCAGATCATCCAGTCTCTGTATGCCATCGGTTCGGGAGGGCTTTTTGGCGTAGGTTTTGGCCAGGGCAGGCAGAAGCAGGGCTTTCTGCCAGAGGCGGAAAATGATTTTATCTTTTCTATCGCCTGTGAGGAACTGGGGCTTATCGGAGCGGGGCTTATCCTGATCCTGTTTGTGCTTTTGATCCTCCGGGGTTACTGGATCGCCCTTCACGCCAGGGACCGGTTTGGCTCTCTGCTGGTGGTAGGGATCACAACCTTAATGGCGGTACAGGTGTTTTTGAACATTTCCGTGGTCACCAACTTCCTGCCTACCACAGGGGTTTCCTTGCCCTTCTTCAGTTACGGAGGTACGGCGCTGATGATACAGCTTATAGAGATGGGCATCGTTCTGGGCGTTTCAAGACAGATTCCGGCGCCAAAACAGGGATAAGGAAAGTGAAAAATGAAAAGGCGCGAAAGGAAGATAGAATTCGCTTTTGCAGAACAGTTCTTGGCTTTTTCATTTTTAACTTTTAACTTTTAACTTTTAACTTCACTGGTGGTGTTTATAGATGAACGTTCTATTTACCTGCGGCGGTACCGCGGGCCATATCAACCCCGCCGTGGCCCTGGCTCGGATGTTCCGGGAGAGGGAAGGCGCGCAGATCCTTTTCGTGGGAGCCGACGGGGGGATGGAGACCCGGCTGGTGCCCAAGGAGGGGTTTGAATTGAAGACGGTGACCATCACCAATTTCCGCCGCTCCCTCTCTCCTGCCGCCATAGGCCATAATGTGGGGACAGTGGTGAATATGGTCCGGTCTGACCGACAGGCGAAAGCGATTTTGGATGATTTTAAGCCTGATTTGGTGGTAGGAACGGGGGGGTATGCCAGCTATCCGGTGGTGAAGGCCGCCGCCAGGCAGGGGATCCCCACTGCTGTCCATGAGTCCAATGCGGTCCCCGGTCTAACCACCAAGGCTCTTTCTAAAGTTGCCAGCGTGGTGATGGTGGGCTTCGCCGAGAGTCGGGAGCACTACGACGATCCGGATAAGGTGGTGGTGACCGGAACTCCTGTCCGGGGAGATTTTTTCCGCCGCACCAGGGCCGAGGCCCGGAAGGAGCTGGGCATTACGGACGACAGGCCCCTTTTGCTCTCCTATTGGGGGAGTCTGGGGGCGGAGCTGATGAATGGGTATATGACGGACTTTATTGGGCTGGAGAGAGAGGCGGGATTTCCCTTCCGCCACATTCATGGAGCGGGGCGGGATTTCGCCGCCATGACCAAGACCCTGACGGCTGCGGGGAATACCGGGGAGTGCCGCCCGGGAGTAGAGGTGCGGGAATATATCTATGATATGCCTTTGGTGATGGCGGCGGCAGATCTGGTGCTGTGCCGCGCAGGGGCCTCCACGGTTTCCGAGCTGGCGGCTATCGCCAAGCCTTCGGTATTGGTGCCTTCTCCCAACGTGACTGCCGACCATCAGACGAAGAACGCCCGGATCCTGGCCAATGCGGGGGGAGCAGTGCTGCTGCCGGAGAAGAAGTGCTCAGGGGAAACGCTCTACGAGACGGCGTTTGCCCTGCTTCAGGATCCGGAGAGACGGGTGGAGATGTCCCGAAAGCTATCGGAACTGGCGATTCCTGACGCCAATGAAAAGATCTATCAGACATTGAAGGACCTACTAAAATAAAAAGAAGGATGGGCGGGTGATGCTGACCGCCCTCCTTCCGTAAAATGGACGCTTTTTCCCTCTTCTGCATAGGATGACCCGAAGGAAATCCAATAGGGAGGGCAAATCATGAGCGTTTTCAGGATCCAGGGGGGGCATCCTCTGTCCGGGTCCGTCCGGGTACAGGGGGCGAAGAACAGCGTCTTACCCATTTTGGCGGCCACTTTTCTTTCTGCAGGGACTTGTGTCCTCCATCACTGTCCCCAGCTAACCGATGTGGACCACACGTTAGACATTCTCCGTCACCTGGGCTGCCGGGTGGAGCGGGAGGGGGAAACGGTGACAGTGGACGCCTCCGCCCCCACCGGGTGGGAGGTGCCCGACAGCCTTATGCGGGAAATGCGCTCCTCGGTAGTGTTTTTGGGGCCGATCCTGGGCCGTATGGGGCAGGGATCGCTGACCTATCCCGGAGGCTGCGAATTAGGCCCCCGGCCCATCGATCTGCACTTGGCAGCGCTCCGGGCTTTGGGGGCAACGATTGAGGAAAAAAATGGACGGCTATATTGCTCGGGAAGACTGAAGGGGGCGGACATTACCCTGTCCCTGGCCAGTGTGGGGGCCACCGAGAACGCCATGCTGGCGGCGGTGGCAGCCCAGGGGATTACAACCATTACAAATGCAGCCCGGGAACCGGAGATCGTGGACCTGCAAAATTTCCTTTGTACATTGGGAGCCAAGGTTCGGGGGGCGGGAAGCTCCGTCATTGTCATCGAGGGCGGGACCCCTCTGCACGGCGGAGAACATACGGTGTTGGCCGACCGGATCGTGGCCGCGACCTATCTTTCGGCAGTGGCAGCCGCCGGAGGGGAGGGGGAGGTCACAGGGGTGGACTGGCGGCAGCTGTCCACGGTGACGGCGGTCCTTACAGAGGCAGGCTGTCAGGTAGAGAGCACCTCCGACTCGATCTATATTCAGGCCCGGGAACGGCTTCGGGCGGTGCGGCCCATTCGTACTGCGCCTTATCCAGGGTTTCCGACCGACGCCCAGGCGGTGGTCATGGCGGCCCTGTGCAAAGCGGACGGAGCCACCGTATTTGCGGAAAACATGTTTGACAGCCGCTACCGTCATGTGGATGAGCTTGCCCGAATGGGGGCGGATATCCGGGTGGAGGGAAAGGTGGCGGTGGTGTACGGAGTAGACCGGCTTTTCGGCGCCCGGGTTCGGGCCACAGATCTTCGGGGCGGAGCGGCTCTGGCGGTGGCGGGTCTGGCGGCGGAGGGAGAGACGGTGCTGTCCGGCTTGGAGCATGTTTTCCGGGGGTACAGCGACCTGTCCGGCGATCTGCGGGCCCTTGGGGCAAGAATTACTTTAGAGGAAAAAATTGTCACGGAATCTTAACGATTTTTTTATCCGGGTGTGCTAAAATGGATGTTAACAAAAGACACAGGAGGCCAGGGAATGGCGGCGAGGAAGAACCGAAATCGACAGCGGCGGAGGAGAGGACGCTTTGGCTTCCTCTATAAACTGCTGTCCTTTCTGGTGATCTTCGCCGCCATTTTGGCGGGCTGCGTGGTTTTTTTTCGGGTGAATGAGGTGGTCGTGACGGGCAACAGCCGTTACAGCACCCAGGAGGTCATTGCCGCCTCCGGAATAGAGCTGGGAGACAATCTGTTTTTGGTGAATCGGCCCCAGACCGCCCAGAGTATCCTGCGGCAGCTGCCCTATGTGGAGAATGCGGTCCCTGTCCATCGGCTGCCCGACAAGGTGGAACTCCATATCACCGAATGTGTTCCGGTGGCCACCTTTCGATTTGAGGGAAGCTGGTGGTTGCTGGACTCCAGGGGAAAACTGCTGGAGCAGGGGGAAAAGGCCATCACCGGGGATCTGCCCGAGGTCCGGGGTCTCCATCCGGTAGGACCCACGGTGGGGGAATGGCTGAAGGTGGATATTCTGGAACAGCTCCGGCTGGAGGGGCTTCAAAAGCTGCTCACCGCTCTGGATAGCCGGGGGATGGCGGGGAACGTGACAGAGTTTATCGACCTGAGCGCCGCCAATGTGATCCGGTTTGGCTATGGAGAGGAATTGACGGTGGCGGTACCCATGGAGGGAGACTTTGCACTGCGGGTCTACTCTCTTCAGCAGACACTGGAGACCTTTGCCCAGCAGGGGGAGACAGTCACAGGGACTTTAGAGTTGACCTATGGGGACACTCAGGCCCGATTGCTCACGGAACGGTGGCTTCCCTCTTGACAAGCGGAAAAAAGTTGGGTAAACTTGCAAGAAATCCGCACTTGGCTATTGACCTCAGAGCCAAAGAAGGATAAAATAGTACAAGATATAGAAATCACTGGCGGCTGGGCCACAAAATGGACCAGGCCGACGGACGATACAGAAGGACTATACATAGGAGGAGCATATATGCCGTTTGGATTGGATACCGGACCGGAGTCCGTGGTCAACATTAAAGTCATTGGTGTAGGCGGCGGCGGAAACAATGTGGTCAACCGCATGGTTCGCAGCGGCGTTAAGAGCGTAGAGTTCATTGCTGTCAATACGGATAAGCAGGCCTTGGCTGTCTCCAGCGCCAGCCAGAAGATCCAGATCGGGGACAAGCTTACCAGCGGGAAGGGCGCAGGTGCCGATCCCGAGGTGGGCAGGAAGGCTGCAGAGGAGAACAAGGCCCAGATCGCCAAGGTGATGGAGGGCACCGACATGGTGTTCATCACTGCCGGTATGGGCGGCGGTACTGGCACCGGCGCGGCTCCCATCGTGGCCGACATCGCCCGGGAGGCGGGCATCCTCACTGTGGGCGTGGTGACCAAGCCCTTCAACTTCGAGGGCCGCCGCCGTATGCAGCAGGCCGAACTGGGCATTGAGGAGCTCAAGGGCAAGGTGGACTCCCTGGTCATCATTCCCAACGAGCGGCTGAAGTTTGCCACCGACCAAAAGATCACCTTTGCCAACGCTTTTGAGATCGCTGACGACGTGCTCCGCCAGGCGGTGCAGTCCATCTCCGACCTTATCAAGAACACCGGCTTTATCAACCTGGACTTTGCTGACGTGACCGCCGTCATGAAGGATGCGGGCATGGCCCACATGGGCGTGGGCCGGGCGGCCGGAAAGAACAAGGCCGAGGAAGCCGCCAAGATGGCCATCTCCAGCCCCCTGCTGGAGACCAGCATCAATGGTGCCCGGGGCGTTCTGGTCAATATCACCGGGTCCGAAGATATCGGCCTGGAGGAGGTGGAGCAGGCCGCCGAGATGGTGCGCCAGGCCGCCCATCCCGAAGCCCTCATCATCTTTGGCGCCGCCTTTGATCCCAACCTGGAGGACGAGATGCAGGTTACCGTCATTGCCACCGGTTATGACGAGGAGGCCGCCAAGATGGGCTCCAACGCCTTCACCAAGGCTGGGGAAAAGGCCGCCGCTGAGGAGAAGCAGGTACTCGAAGGGGCCGAGGAGGCAACGGAGGAAAAAGCTGCCGATGACGACGATCAGTGGCAGTCCATCTTCAATATCTTTAACCGGGATAACTGAGAGAATAAATGAAAGGCCGCCCTCCATTGGAGGGCGGCCTTTTTATGCGAGTTCCGCTCAGATGATGTGGAGCACCTCGCCGTCGTCCTTTACCACGTCGATGTGGCAGTCCATGCCCAGGGTGGTGATGGCGGCCAGGAGCAAGGCCCAGGGGGCGGCGGCCACGCCGGCGACAATGCCAACGTTCAGGGGGAAGTTTACGATGGTTTCCCCGTTCTTGATGACCTGGATCTTGGTGACATTGCCCTTTTTCACCAGATCCTTCAGCTTCTCGATGATCTCCTCGGCGAATTTTTTGTCCTTCATATCCTCAACCATGCAAGGGACCTCCTCAAAAATTGATGTGGGCCATTCACCCATCTTTTTATAGTATGTCACGGAAGGGGGGAAAGGTCAATAAAGATTTGATTAAATTGAGAAAAAAGAAAAAAGAATGGAATATAGCATATTGCACAAAAATGCAGGATAAAATTCATGCATTTAATACAATGAACGGGTTGACTTTATTGGAAAACATTGTTAAAATGCAGGCGAACCTTGGAGGACTCCGAAGAGGTGGAAAGAAAACTGTGACCATTGTGACAGAAGGAGGAATCTTCATTATGGTGAAGGAACTGGAGATAAGAGACGGCGCTCAGGTAGAGCGTATCAATAAGCTGGCCAGCGAGGCCCCCTATGAGATCTGGGTGAGCACCGACGTGATCATGCTGGACGCCCGCTCTCTGCTGGGGCTATATGCATTGGTGGGTAAGAAAGTCCGGATGGTGGCTGAGGACGATGTGGATCCCAAACAGTTCTTCCGGCTGGTGGATAAAATGGGCCGGTAAAAGTCGCCGAAAAACTCCGTGGAAGATTCGTTCCACGGAGTTTTTATATTTTTCTTGTATGCGCTTCGTCGGAATGGTAAAATGAAAAAGAACAGCCATACTACCGCAAAGGGGGAATGGATATGAGGATCGGGATCATCACAGGGGCCTCCTCCGGTCTGGGGCGGGCCTATGCAAGGCATATGGACAAAATATTGGAGCTGGACGAGCTGTGGCTTATCGCCCGCCGGGAGGAGCGGCTCGTCGCCCTGGCGGAGGAGTTGGAGACCGACTGCCGGATACTGGCCCTGGACCTGACGGAGGAGGAGAGCATCCTGACCCTTCGGCGGACCCTGGAGGAGGAAAGACCTCAGGTGGAGCTCTTGGTTTCGGCCGCCGGGTTCGGCAAGTTCGGGCGGGTGGAGGACCTGAGCTTGGAGGAGACAGGGGACATGATCTCCCTCAACTGCCGCGCCGCCGCGGAGGTGACCAGGGTGTGTATCCCATATTTCCACCGGGGCAGCCGGGTGCTGGAGGTGGCCTCCTGCGCCGCTTTCCAGCCCCTGCCCGCCATGGGCGTCTATGCGGCCACCAAGGCCTTTGTGCTCCATTATACCCGGGCTCTTCGGGAGGAACTCTCCTCACGGGGAGTGCTGGTGACGGCGGTGTGTCCTTATTGGATCAAGACAGAATTCATGGCCGTAGCCCGGGATACCGCCAACCCGGAGGCGGTTCGCCATACCCCTTTGGCCATGCGGCCCGAGGCGGTGGCGGCCTGGAGCCTCACTATGAACGGCCTGGGGCGGCCGGTGGTCACCTGCGGGCCGATCCCGGCGGTGATGAGGCTGGGGGGAAAGCTGCTGCCGGCCAGAATCCCCATGGCCCTATGGGATAAATTGCGGAGACTGTGAGAGCGGGTGCGCAGTGTGCGCCCCTACATAGAGATCGTGCCGTCTGCTTTCGTGAGAATTTCCGATGAGAAAAGGAGAGATCATCATGCTGACTGATATTGAGATCGCCCAGAGCGTAAAGGGAGAGCCTATCAGGGAGATCGCCGCCAAGCTGGGGCTGACCGGGGAGGATCTGATTCCCTATGGCCGGGACAAGGCCAAGGTGGAGCCGGCCTCCTACCGGGACAAGTCCCGGAAGGGAAAGCTGATCCTGGTCACCGCCATCAACCCCACCCCCGCCGGGGAGGGGAAGACCACCACCAGCGTGGGTTTGGCCGACGCCCTGAGCCGCTTGGGAAAAAAGACCTGTCTTGCCCTCCGGGAGCCTTCTCTGGGCCCTGTCTTTGGGGTGAAGGGGGGAGCCGCCGGGGGCGGGTATGCCCAGGTCATCCCCATGGAGGACATCAATCTCCACTTCACCGGGGATTTCCACGCCATCGGGGCGGCCAACAACCTTCTGGCGGCCATGTTGGACAACCACATCCAGCAGGGGAACGCCCTGGACATCGATGTAAAGAACATCACCTGGAAGCGGTGCGTGGACATGAACGACCGCCAGCTCCGCAACGTCATCGACGGGCTGGGGGGCCGGATGCAGGGGGTGCCCCGGGAGGACGGCTTTGACATCACCGTGGCCAGCGAGGTCATGGCGGTTTTTTGCCTGGCCAGCGACCTCCAGGACCTGAAGGCCCGGCTGGGCCGGATGGTGGTGGCCTACAACCGCTCCGGAGAGCCGGTCACCGCCCACAACCTGAAAGCTGAGGGGGCCATGACTGCCCTTTTGAAGGACGCTCTCAAGCCCAACCTGGTCCAGACCCTGGAGGGGACCCCTGCCTTTATCCACGGCGGACCCTTCGCCAACATCGCCCATGGCTGCAACTCGGTGTCCGCCACTGACGCCGCCCTGAAGCTCAGCGATTATGTGGTCACCGAGGCGGGCTTCGGCGCCGACCTGGGGGCGGAGAAGTTCCTGGACATCAAGTGCCGCATGG
>CANPNN010000018.1 GCA_947575475.1 uncultured Pseudoflavonifractor sp. | reverse complement strand
CCCGGACCTCCATCCATTCGGACAGGGCGTTGACCACGCTGCCGCCCACGCCGTGGAGGCCGCCGGAGACCTTATACCCGCCGCCGCCGAACTTGCCGCCGGCGTGGAGAACGGTGTACACCACCTCCAAAGCGGGCCGGCCGGTCTGGGGCTGGATGTCCACGGGGACGCCCCGGCCGTCGTCGGTGACCTTGATGACATTTCCAGGCAGAATATCCACGGTGATGTGCTTACAGTAGCCCGCCAGGGCCTCGTCAATGGCGTTGTCCACGATCTCATAGACCAGGTGGTGGAGGCCCGAGGCCGAGGTGGAGCCAATGTACATGCCGGGCCGCTTCCGCACGGCCTCCAGCCCCTCCAGCACCTGGATCTCCGAGCCGCCGTACTCATGCTCGGTCTGGGTGACGCTGTCCTCCCACTCCTGTTCCTTCTGCAGTTCTTCCTTTGTCAGTTCGTCGCTCATAGTAACCTCCTACTATTCTCTTGCCGGGAAGCACGGGAAAATTCCCCTTTCAGGGAACTTTCCCCCGCTTCCCGCCATTTGCCAACTTGATTTTTATTCTACTCCATCCATCCGCTCTCCGTCCGGCCCTTCAGGGTGGCCGGGGAGAGCTGGGAGAGATATACCACATTCGTTCCGTCCCGCTTTTGCCGCAGGACGAAGGATTTTGGCAGGTCGCTGGCGGCGTTCACCACCCGGCCCTCCTTCTCCGCCCGCTCCAAAAACCGCCGGGTCCGGGGGGACCAGGAGGCGTTGTCCAGGTCGAAGATGCCCACGATCTCCCCCTCGGGTACCACCACGGCCTGGCCTAAGTGGAGATACATGCCCTCACGTCCTTTCCTCCACCACCCGGGGTAGCCACAGCCGCTTCCAGAGCCGCCAGCCCAGCCACAGGCCCAGAAAAGCGCCCAGGGCGGGGATGCCGGGGATAAAAAGGAGGGTCTCCCAAGGGGCCTTCTCCGCCCCGTCGCTCCAGCCGTGGTAGCGGTAGAGAGTCACGGCCAGAGTCCCCAGAAGGGTCAGCAGGGGAGGCGCCCACCGCCACAGCCGTCTCTTTGGAAAGCGGCAGGCGGCGTACTCCGCTACCAGCCCTATGATCATGGGAACGGCCAACAGGATCAGAAATATCATAGTCTCCCCCCGCTCTTTCCTCTGGCTTTCCGGGCAGGATCAGGCCGTTACCGACCCGTCCCTTACCCGGAACCGTCTTCCGCTCACCGGTACACTCTTGTCCTCCTCACAGCAGGTGATGAGGACCTGGCCCCCGTTGATCCGCTCCAGCACAAAGGTTTGCCTCCGGGCGTCCAGTTCGGAGAGCACATCGTCCAGCAGCAGCACGGGCCACTCCCCCGTGTCCTCCCGAAAGAGTTCCCGGCAAGCCAGCTTCAAGGATAGGGCCGCCGTCCGGGTCTGTCCCTGGGAGGCAAACTGCCGGGCGCTTCTCCCGTCCACCTCCACCTCCAGATCATCCTTATGAGGCCCGGACAGGCATTGCCGTGACTCCAACTCTGCCCTGCGGTGGGACTGCTGGTGCTCCAAAAGCTGCTCCAAAATCGCCTTGGGCGGGGCCTCCGGGTCGGTGACGGTGCTCACTGTCTCATACCGCAGACCCAACTCTTCCCGCCCTCCCGAAAAGTCGGATTGGATGGGGGGAGCCAACTGGCTCATCCTTCTGACAAAGTGGGCCCTGTAATGGATCACAACGGCCCCCACCTGGGCCATACGAAGGTTGAAATCATCCAATGTATCCAGCAGGGAGGGCTTCTCCTCCCAATCCCGGAGGATCCGGGTCTTTTGCTCATAAAGCCGCTTATATTCCGCCAATGCCGCGGCGTATTTGGGCCGTAGCTGGCAGATGGCGTCGTCCAGAAACCGCCGCCGCTGGTTGGCCCCTTCCCGGATGAGAGACAGATCCTCCGGACAGAAAAGGATGGTGTTGAATACCTCCCCCAGCTCCCCGGCAGTCTTCAGCTTCACCCCGTTGGAGAAAAGCTGCCGCCGCTCCCCCCGGTGGAGCCGGGCCTCCAGGGTGAACTCCCGCTGATGGGCGGCTACCTCCCCCTTGAGAAAGGCATGTTCCACCCCAAACTGGATCAGCTCCCTGTCATACCGGGCCCGGTGGGACCGGCAGGAGGAGAGGAAGCCGGCGGCCTCCAACAGGTTGGTCTTGCCCTGGGCGTTCTCCCCCCAAATGACGTTGACCCCAGGGGAAAGTTGTATATCGGCGTGCACATAATTGCGGAAAAAATCCAGCTCCAAACGTTTCAGGATCATGTGACTTCGATCCTTATCCCGTCAAGCTCCGCCACATCCCCGGGCCGTATTTTTTTGCCCCGCATGGCGCAGGTCTCGCCGTTGACCCGGACATGGCCCTCTTGGATGACCTGCTTGGCTTCGCCGCCCGTCTCCACAGCCCCCGCAAATTTTAAAAGGGCGTCCAGTTTGATAAATTCTGTGGTGATCTTGACCTCTTTTTTCATATCACTTATCCCAAGAGGCGCTCATCCGCACGGGCAGTACCATAAACAGGAAGGACTCCTCTCCCTCCGGTTCCTCCATGGGGACGATGATGCAGGGGGTGGAGGGGGTACCCATAAGAAGCTTTGCCTGGTCGGTGGGCACCGCCTTCAAAGCGTCCATGAGAAAACGGTGGTTGAAGCCGATATGCAGGTCGTTGCCGCTGCCCTCCACGGGACATACGTCATAGCTGTTGCCGTCGGCGGCGGTGACAGAGGACAGGTACAGCTCTCCGTCTCCCACGATGCACCGCAGGGGGTTTTTGCTGTTTTCCTTTAAAATGACACTGGCCCGGCTAATAGAGGTCATAAGGGTCCGGACGTCTGCGGTGAGCTTAATGTCGCTTTTCCAGGAGATGGACTGGCGGTAGTTGAGGAACTCTCCCTCCAGCCGTCGGGTCACCAGCTGGGTGTTTTCCAGGCGGAAGAGAATGTGCCGGGTCCCGATGAGGATAGAGACTTCCTCCTCGCTGTCTCCGCAGATGGTGCGGACTTCCTTCAAAGCCGCGCCGGGGACCACGAAGGACAGGTCCGCCTCCGGGGCTTTCTCCAGCTTCTCCCGGCGGAGAGCCAGCCGCTGGCCATCCACGGACACCACCGTGAGCAGGCCCTTCATCACTTCAAAGAGGGACCCGGTGAGGATGGGCCGGCCGTCGTTTGTGGAGACGGCAAAGATGGTCCGGCCGATCATGTCTGACAGTACCTGCCGGGGGAGGGTCAGGACGCTTTGGCTCTCCACGTCGGGCAGCTCGGGAAACTCCTCCGGATCGATGGCGGGGATATTGTACTCGGTGGCTCCGCTCTGAATATGAACGGTGAGGCCCTCAGTGCTCACATTCACCGTATCGTCGGGAAGCTGACCCACCACGTCGGCAAATTTCCGGGCAGAGAGGACCAGGGAGCCGCTCTCCCTCACCTCGGCGGGAACGGTAGTCCGGATGCCCGTCTCCAAATTATAACCGGTAAACCGCAGCTCCTCCCCCGCCTCCAGCAGGATCCCCTCCAAGGCGGGAATAGAGCTTTTAGCGGCGGTGGCCCGGGAGGTGGTGGAGATAGCGGACTGAAGCAGAGCTTTTTCGCAGGAGAATTTCATAAGGCGCCTCCATTCTTTTTCTTTCTCCAAAAACAGAGGAGAAGAATGTATTAATATCGTAATAGAGATAGGCAAGGTTGATTTGTGGAAAACCGGAAAAACCCTTTGTTGTGACAGGGTTTGCCCGTCCACACCTCATGGGGACAGATTTTGCCCTTTTCCACACCGGAGAAAAAACAAAAAATTTGTCTCCATCCGGTTATTCACATTTCCCCATTTTTCGGTGGATTTGTGGATATCCCGCTTTTATTCGTATCGAGCGTTGATGTTGGCGTTGATGTCTTTGATGATCTCGGCCATCTCCGGGGATTCCTTGGTCATGGACTCCACTTGCTTGATGGAGTGCATCACCGTGGTGTGGTCCCGTCCCTCAAAGGCCTGCCCGATCTCTTTTAGGGAGAGGTTGGTCATCCGGCGGATCTCGTACATGGCCACCTGCCTTGCAAGGGCCACGTCCTTGGTCCGGGTTTGCCCCCGAATATCCTGGGGGGAGAGGTTATAGAACTTGCCCACCTCTTCGATGATCACGTCGGTGGAGGGGAGAAACTCCGTCTTATCTTTGAACATATCCCGGACCGCCCTTGTGACCGTGTCCACGTCCACCTGTTCCCCCATGAGCTCCTGAAAGGCCAGGATCTTATTTACCGTGCCCTCGATCTGCCGGACATTGGAGGTAATGTTGTCCGCGATATACCGCAGCACCGGGTCGGGCAGGTGCATTCCCCGGTGGATGGCCTTGTTCTTGATAATGGCTACCCTGGTTTCATAATCCGGGGGCTGAATATCTACCGGAAGGCCCCACTCAAACCGGGTCTTCAGCCGGTCGTCCAGCCGGAGCATCTCCTTCGGAGGGCGGTCGGCGGTGAAAACGATCTGCTTTCCGTCTTCATAAAGGGAGTTGAAGGTGTGGAACATCTCCTCCTGAGAGGCCTGCCGTCCGGCGATAAACTGGACGTCGTCCATCAAAAATACGTCACAGGAGCGGTATTTGTCCCGGAATTCCTGGTTCCGGCCCTCCCGGATGGCGGCGATAAGCTCGTTGGTAAAGGCGTCGCCCTTGATATAGACGATGCGGTAGTCGGGATACTGGGCGTGAATGGCGTGGGCGATGGCGTAGAGAAGGTGGGTCTTGCCCAGCCCTGATTCTCCGTAGAGAAACAGGGGGTTATAACCCTTGGGCTTTCCGGGGGCCTCGGCCACCGCCTGGGCCGCCGCGTAAGCAAACTTGTTGGAGGAGCCTACCACGAACTTGTCAAAGGTGTATTCCTCCGTGCCGGGAAGGAAGGAGTCCTCCTGTTCCTTGCCCATCTCCCCCTTTTCCCCCTCGGCCAGGACGGTCACCTCAAACTCGGCGGAAAACAGCTCCTTCAGGGCCTTTTGGATCGGAAGAAGATAGCGGGAGACGATGATATCCCGCTTGAAGACGGTGGGAGTATAGAGGACCAGCCGGTCCGCCTCCAAAGCCAGAGCCTCGGCGTCGTCGAACCAGGTGCTGATGGTGGTGGAGGTGAGTTCTCCCTCCATAAGGGAGAGGACCCTCTTCCAGATCTCAGGCGCAGAATTCATGTCTTTATTCACTCATTTCCCCATCGGTTTTTATAGACAGTCTAATCCAATCCATTATACCAAAAATTTCGTTTCATAGCAACGAAAAGAGCCGTTTTTACAAAAAATTTTTCCACAGAAAAGGAAAAGTTTGTGAACAGTTTTTTTATAAACACAACATATAGGGGACAAGTCCCCTCCGGGAGAAAAAAGCCAAAAAGAAGGTTGACGGACGGCCCCTTTTCCATTATAATGTTCTCTGCGTCTTCCAGGACGCGTCAAAATCGACGACCGCGCCGAAAAAGCATTCGGCGTTGTGGTGACGGGGCTTACAGTCCCGCCGAAATGAGTACAGGAGGTGTACTACCATGGTTCGTACCTATCAGCCCAAGAAGCGCCAGCGCAGCAAGGTCCACGGCTTCCGCAAGCGGATGGCCACCGCCAACGGCCGCAAGGTCCTTTCCCGCCGCCGTCGGGCCGGCCGGGTCCGCCTGTCCCACTAAGGTGGGGGCTTCAACCAAATAGGGCAAGAAACGCGGGGCGGTGGAGTTTTTCTGCCGCCCCTCAAGTGCATGGAGAGAGGAGAGGTGGAGCAGGTGAAGCATACCGTTTCCTTAAAGGAGAATCATCTGTTCCGCCGGCTCTATTCCAAAGGGAAGAGCGCCGTAACCCCCACCCTGGCTGTTTATGTCCGCCCCAACCACCACCGGCGCAGCCGCCTGGGCGTCACAGTGGGGACCAAAGTGGGCAAGGCGGTAAAACGCAACAGGGTCCGCCGCCGGATCCGGGAGGCGTACCGTATCCATGAGGAACGGATGCTCCCCGGCTTTGACATGGTGGTGGTGGCCCGGGTCCGCTCGGCCCACGCCCCCTATGCCGAGGTGGAGCGGGACCTTTTGCGCCTGCTGGACAAGCTGGGGGTCTATCAGGGGAGGAAGACGGAAAAATGAAGGCCTTTCTCCTCTGGTGTATCCGTTTTTACCGGAAAAACATCTCTCCGGCCCGGCCCCCCTGCTGCCGGTTTGTCCCCACCTGCTCTCAGTATGCCCTGGAGGCTGTTGAGAAATATGGGGCGGCAAAGGGAGGCCTGCTGGCCCTGAAGCGGTTTTTGAAGTGTCACCCCTTTCACCGGCAGAAGACCATTGAGTACGACCCCGTTCCCTGAGCGGGTATCTGATTACGGAGGCTGCATGTTATGGGAATCGCCTACTACTTAATGATGCCCTTTACCTGGCTGTTGACGTTCCTTTACCAGTTCTTCAACAGCTACGGTATCGCCCTGATCCTCTTTGCCCTGGTGGTAAAGGTGATCCTGTTCCCCCTGTCCCTGAAGGGGAAAAAGGGCATGATCCAGATGAACATGCTCAACGGCAAGATCCAAAAGCTTCAAAAGCAGTATGCCAAGGACCAGCAAAAGTATCAGCAGGAGGTCCAGAAGCTCTATGAGAAGGAGGGGGCCAACCCCATGAGCGGGTGCCTGTGGTCCTTCCTGCCCCTGTTTATCCTGCTGCCCCTGTACGCCATTATCCGTCAGCCCCTGAAATATATGATGGGCCTCACCGGGGAGCAGATCACCGCCGTGGCCCAGGCTCTGAACTGGGGCAGTGTGGCCGCCTCCAACGGCTGGATCAAGGAGGCCGCCGAGTTTGCCAACGTGGGGTATAACCAGCTTTATCTGGCGTCTCTTATCACCCCCGACAAGGTGGCTGTGGCCCAGGCCGCGGTAGGGGAGACCATGAAGGAGATCTTCTCCATCAACTTCTCTTTCTTTGGGGTGAATCTGGCCCTTCAGCCCCACCTGAAGTTCTGGCTGGACGGGGTGATGGGCTTCGGCCTGTTCCTGGTGCCGGTGGTGTCCGCTCTGACCAGTATCCTCTTTTCCTTCGTCACCACCAAGACCAACAACCTGAATAACCAGAACCAGAACAACAGCACCAATATGATGATGTTGCTCATGTCCCCCATCATGTCCCTGTGGATCGGCTTTGCCATGCCCGCGGCCCTGAGTATCTACTGGATCGCCAACAATGTGCTGGGCCTTGCCCAGGAGATCATCAGCGGCAAGTTGCTGAAGAAAGATTACGAGAAGGCCGCCGAGGCCGCCCGCCTCCGGGAGATCGAGGAGAAGGAGGAGGAGAAGCGCCTGCGCCGGGAGAAGGCCGAGCAGCGCGCCCGGGAGGCCGAGGAGGCCCGGAAGAATAAGGGCAAGAAGAAGGAGAAGGACCCGGACGAGGCCCGGATGACCGCCGAGCAGAAGGCCGCCAGCCGGGTGGGGATGCGCCAGTACGCCCGGGGCCGGGCCTATGACCCCGACCGCTTTGGCGGCGTGACCCCCTATCACGAGGACTTGGAAAAGGCCGCCCCGGAGGAGGAGCCCCCCGCTGTGGAGGAGACCCCTGTGGCGGTGGAGATCCCCGCCGCCCCGGAGGAGACCGCCCTGGATACCGAACTGGAAGAGATCAACGATCAGCTGGACGCCGCCATTGAGGGGGAGCCTGCTGACGAACCCAAAGAAGACTGACCCATGGGAAGGAGAGAATGACCATGCAGAAATATATAGAGTGTACCGGGAAAACCGAGGACGCCGCCATTGCCGCGGCCCTGGACCAGTTGGGCCTTGCCCGTGAGGACGTGTCGGTAGAGGTACTGGAGCTGGCCAAGCCCGGCTTTCTGGGCATCGGCGGCACCCCGGCCAAGGTCCGGGTAAGCTACGAGGCCCCCGACGAGGCCCCCGCCAGTCAACCCTCTGCCGCCGCGGCGGAGCCTGTGGTGGAGGAGACCCCCGCAGTGGAGGAGGAGCCGGTGGAAAAGCTGATCGAAAAGACCGTGACCGCCGCCACCGCCGCCAACGATGATATTTCCCAGCGGATCACCGCCTTCCTGTCCGGGCTGCTGGCCCAGATGGAGGTCAACGCCGTCCCCCAGATCAGCGTGGACGCCGAGGGCAATTACCTGGTGGAGCTGGTGGGCCAGGACCTGGGAGCGGTCATTGGCCGCCGTGGGGAGACCCTGGACGCCATCCAGCAGCTCACAGGCTACGCCGTCAACAAGGGCCTTGCCCACCGGGTCCGGGTCCGCATCGACGCGGAAGGCTACCGCTCCAAGCGGGAGGAGTCTTTGGAGCGCATGGCCCGCCGCACGGCGGAAAAGGCGGTCCGTTTCCGCCGGAACGTGACTCTGGAGCCCATGAACGCCTATGAGCGCCATGTGATCCACACCGCCCTTCAGGACTATCCCGAGGTGACCACCTATTCCATCGGCGCCGAACCCAATCGCCGTACCGTGGTGGCCTACACCCCCGGAGAAAACCAGTAAAGAAAAGTGAAAAAGCGACCCCACGATCCCCCTCTGGGACCGTGGGGTCTTTTTACGGGAGCAAAGAAAGCCGGGCGGCGTTGTGCTTTGTACAACGTCGCCCGGCTTTTTCCCGTTTCATTTACTTCCGCTTACCATCCGAACAGCCCGCCGAAGGGCCAGGAGTATCCTTGCTGGGGTTGCTGCTGTTGGGACTGCTGCTGGCTCTCCTGATAGCTGCGGTAAAGCTCCTCCACCGCTTGGGCCCGCTCCGTGTCGTTCTCGTCCAAAGTGATGGACAGGGTCTGGTTCTGCCCGTCCCGGTAGACCGTGAAGCTCACCGTGTCCCCGGCCTTATATTCCTTGACCAGGGAGGACAGCTGCTTGGAGGAGGTGACAGGGGTATCGCCCACGGCGGTGATGATATCCCCTACCTGAAGCCCCGCCTTGTCGCCGCAGGCCCCCTCTAGCACCGCCGCCACCGAAGCCCCGGCGGGGATGCCGTAGCGCTGGGCGTCGGCGGGTACGTCGTTCATGATGATACCCACGTTGGGCTTACCCGAGACATAGCCCTTCTCCATGATATCCTTCACCATGTCCTTCACATCGTTGATGGGGATAGCAAAGCCGATGCCCTCCACACTGGCGGAGGAGGAAGAGCTGGAGGAGTACTTGGCGGTGGTGATGCCGATGACCTGCCCGTACATATTGAACAGCGGCCCGCCGGAGTTCCCCGAATTGATGGCGGTGTCGGTCTGGAGCATATTCATGACCTCGCCGCTCTCCATGGTGATGGACCGGTCTTTGGCGGAAACATAGCCGGAGGTAAAGGTAAACGTAAGCTCGCCTAAGGGGTTGCCGATGGCGCAGACCTGCTCCCCCACCACCAGGTTGTCCGAATCCCCCAGCACCACGGGGGTAAGGCCCTCCGCCTCGATCTTCAAAACGGCGATATCGTTGGGCTCCTCGCCCCCCACCAGGGTGGCAGGGTAGCTGGTGCCGTCAGCGAAGGCCACCCGAATGGAGGAGGCCCCATCGATCACGTGGTAGTTGGTGAGGATGTAGCCGTCATGGGTGACCACAAACCCCGACCCGGCGGCGGCGCCCCGCACCGTCTGCCCCCAGAAGTTGGTAGTGACCAGCTCGGTGGTGATACCCACCGAGGAACCCACATTGGCGGCGTAGACCTGGGCGCCTGTCATAGGCTGGTCGCTGGTGACGCTGGACATGGTCACCGCCACCGGGGCGTGGCCCTCGTAGAGAACGGTATTTTCTCCCAGTCCGGGGATAAACCGGACCGCCGCCCCGCCGGCCAACCCGCCCAGCAGGGCGCAGACAAGGCACAGAGCCGTGATCTTCAGCCCGGTCCTTTTTTTCCGGGGCGCGGGTCCCGGGCTGTCCGGCGCAGGGGCGGGGATGACCATGGGCTCCTCAGGTTGTTCGTTCAAACGGTTATAGTCGTTATAGTACATGATATTTTGCTCCTTTGCTGCATGGATTCTCCTTGGGGACAGAACATAGGATACCCCGGAATTGTGTCTAAAGCATGAAGAAAAATCGGGAGTTTTTTGAATTTTTACCCAAAGCCTAAAGATCCGGATCCTTTTTTTCCGACTCCAACTCCTCCGTTCCCCCGCCGTACAAAATGGCGGAAAGATCGCTCCCCGCCAGCCGCAGATCCCTGAGCGTCCGGTCCAGAATCCCGGCCCGGCACAGGTTCAGGACCACCAGGCACAGCACAGGCCCCAAAATCATTCCGGCTACCCCCGCCACCTTCATGCCCACGTACACGCTGGCCAGGGAGAGCAGGGGCGGCAGTCCCATCTGGTCGCCCAGGATCTTAGGCTCCGCCACCCGGCGGAAGAGGGCCACCAGCCCCCACACCGCCATAAGTCCCAGGGCGTGGCGGTAATCCCCCAGCACCACGTCCACCGCCGCCCAGGGGACCATCACCGTCCCCGAACCGATGATGGGGATAAAATCCAGCACCGCCAGGGCCAGAGCCAGCAGCAGGAAATAGGGCTGCCGGACCAACAGAAAGCCCCCCAGCAGGATAAAGAACACCCCCACCGTCAAAATGAGCTGGGAGCGGATATACCCGCCAAATCCCGCCGAGGCCGCCCGCTTTACCTGAGAACAGAAAAACCGGGCCCCCTGGGGGAGCTTGTCCACCAGGCCGGCGCGGAGCCGGGGAAAGTCCACAGAGAGAAAATAGGCCGCCATGACAAACACCACCGAGGCCACGGCGAAGGAGGGCAGCGCCCGGGCCACATTGGCGGCATAGTCCATCCCGGCGGAGAGGAACCGGGGGATCACGGTCTCCAGCCACTCGAAAAATTGGCCGGTCAGGGTGTCCACGGCGTTTTGAAGGGAGGCGGGCAGCAGGGCGATCCCCCGGGAGAACCGTCCGCCCAGATCCTCCACCAGGACCTGAAGGGAGGCCACCAGCCCCTCCCAGTTCAAGGCCAATGCGGCGATCTCTCCCGCGGCGGCGGCGACCAACGCCCACACCAGCGCGCCCAAGGCCACAAAAACCAGGGTCAAAAGCCCCAAAACGGCCACGGTCCGGGGCAGGCGGAGCCGCCTGTGGAGCCACCGGATCAGCGGGGAGAGGCCCCAGGCCACAAAAAAGGCCAGCAAAAAGGGGGCAAACAGGGACACCAGGGGCGGTCCCAGACGGACGGCGGCCCAGATACCGGCGCACCAAAGCAAAAGCCGCAGCCCGATCCGAAGCCACAGCCGCCCCCGGTCCCGCCAGGAAAGCTCTTTCATAGGGGTACCTCCTTTGTTTGTCATAGTATACCACAAAACAGAAGAAAGGAAAGGGGAAAAGACAAGGCAAACCGCCCCCGCGGCCCAAAGTCCGCCGCAAGGCGTCCCCTGCGGGCAAAGGGGGACCCCGCCCCTCTCAAAAAGCGACACCCGCCGAAAATTTCAGCGGGTGTCCGGTTTCCTGTAGTGGGAGGGGAGGCGTCATCCCTTGGCTTTTCCCCCGCCCCGGTGCCGGCGGCGGTGGTTCCGGGAACGGCCTGCCTGGCCCTCGGGGGCCTTGTCGGTCTGTGCTCCGGCGGCCTTGGCCTCCCTGCCGGCTCCAGGCTCCTGTTTGGGCCGGGCGGAGCCTCTGCGGGAGGCAGACCTCCGCTCCCCGCCCTCGGTCCGGGCCGGGGCCTGCTCGGTCCGCCCGCCGCTCTCCCTGGGCTCGCTCTGGATCAGGCGGGGCGTCACCTTCCGCAGCTTTTCCAGCTCCACCTGGGGCGGGGCCTCATAGCCCTCGGGCCGGGGTCCCTTGCCGCTGCGGACCACCCGGATCTCCTCCCCGGAGTAAAACTGAGGCGTATCGGGGGCGTTTTCCAGCCGGACCTTGACCCTCTCCTTGAGAAGGTCCACGTCGGTGATGCTCCCCACCCCGTCGGGGGCCTCCACAAAGGAGTCCTTTTTGGGAAGCCGCTTCACCGCGTCCTCATAGGCCTCCTGCTCATACTTCAGACAACACATGAGCCGTCCGCAGGCCCCGGAGATCTTGGCCGGGTTCAGGGACAGGCCCTGGGTCTTGGCCATCTTGATGCTGACAGGGTGGAACTGGTCCAAAAAAGCGTTGCAGCAATAAGGCCGTCCGCAGATGCCCAGCCCGCCCAGCAGCTTGGACTCATCCCGGACCCCGATCTGCCGCAGTTCGATACGGCAGTGGAGGGTGGTGGCCAGATCCTTCACCAGGGCCCGGAAATCCACCCGGCCCTCGCTGGTAAAGAAAAACAGCAGCTTGTTTCCGTCAAAGGAGCTCTCGCAGCGCACAAGCCCCATATCCAGCTTGTGCTCCTCGACCTTCTCCTGACAGACCTGCATGGCCTCTTTTTCCCGCTCCCGGTTGCGCTGCAGGCTGGCAAGATCCTTGTCGGTGGCCAGCCGCAGCAGCGGGCGCAGGGGCTGGACCACCTGGTCGTCCTCCACCAAGACATTGCCCCGGCAGCACACGCCGAACTCAGGGCCCTTGGCGGTCTCGATGATCACCTGATCCCCGGCCTGAACCGTCATGCCCTTGGGATCAAAATAGTATTCCTTTCCGCCATTTTTGAAGCGTACTGCGATGATCTCTGTCATAGTGACCCTCCATTGACGCCCGCCGCCAACGCCCCACAGAGCTGTCCCGCGTTCACGTTGAAGGCCGCGTCCTTCCTCAGTTTTTCCAACAGTTCCGCCGTGTGCAGGAGCCGTCCGGGGGCCAGGCCCGCCGCTTTTTGGACGGCGGACAGCTCCTGGGGAGCGGCGCTCAGGGCGTCCCCGCCCCGCTGCAGGGCAAGCGCATCCCGGAGCAGGGCCAGAGACCGTTCCAGCAAAAGGACCAGCTCTCCCCGCTCCCGTTTTTCCTGCTCCACGCACCACACGGCAAAGTCCAATTCGTTCCCTTGGGCCAGCAGCTCCAGGAATCGGGAGGCCTCCCCCCGGACCGGATCGTCCGCCTCCTGCCCCTCCAGCTCGGCCACCGCCTGGCCCAAAAGCCCCCCGCACCGCCGGGCGGCGGCGTGGCGCCGCTCTCTGGGGATCTGGGGGAATCGGCGGGCCAGTTCATACTCCGCCTCCGCCGCCGTGACGGGGGTCAGAGCCGCCCCCTCGCACCGGGAACGGATGGTGGTAAGGACCGAGCCCGGATTTTCGGCTAAAAGGAGAAAGGCGGCGTAGGCCGGTCCCTCCTCCAGCAGCTTCAGAAGGGCGTTTTGGGCGGCTGGCGTCATATCTTGGGCGTTGTGGAAGAGATAGACCTTCCGCTCCCCCTCGTTGGGGCGGATATAGGCGTCGGAGCGGGCCTCACGGGCCTGTCCCACGGAGATATCCTTGCCGTCGGCGCCCACCTGGATCACATCGGGGTGGATGCCCCCAAAGACCTTCCTGCAGGCCGCGCAGCCCCCGCAGGGCTTTTCCCCCGCACCGGTGCAGACCATGGCGGCGGCAAGGAGCCGTGCCAGGGTCCGCTTCCCCGAACCGGCGGGGCCGCTGATGAGATAGGCGTGGCTCAGCCCCCGTCCTTTCTCCTGGGCGGAGAGCTGTTCCTTCAGGGCGGCGTTGCCCGCCAGCGCGTCCAGTCTCATCCCTCAGACCCGCTCAAAGCGCTCGATGTCCACCACAAAGATGGTGGCGCCTCCCACGGTGACCTCCACCGGCATGGCGGGGTAGTAGCCGTAACCCACCTCGGCGGTGGTGGGGATCATCTGCTTCCGGGCGTGGGAGAACTCCTTGATCACGTCAATGACCGCCTGGACTTTCTCCTCATCCACCCCCACCATGATAGTGACATTCCCCGCCATAAGAAAGCCGCCGGTGGTGGCAAGGCAGGTGGAGGAGAACCCCTTTTTGGTGAGGTTCGTGGTGACGGACCGGGAATCGTCCCGGTTGATGATGGCAAGGACAAGTTTCATGGGATATCCCTCCTGGCAAACAGGTATACACTCTTTTATTATACCGCAAAAGCGGGGATTAGGCTACAACTTTTTTTAGGAAAGGAAAACCGGGACGGAAGAGATCCTTCCGTCCCGGCTCACGTTTCGTTTAAGGCAGATAATTCCAGGGGCTTACCGTGGTGCCGTTCTGCTTGACCTGGAAGTGGCAGTGGTTGCCGGTGGAGCGCCCCGTAGAGCCCACCCGGGCGATGACCTGCCCCTGGTAGACCCGATCTCCGGCGCTGACGCACAGGCTGGAGCAGTGGGCGTAGATGGTCTGAAGTCCGTTCTCGTGGTCGATGACCACGTAGTTGCCGTAGCTCCAGAAGCCGCCTGTCCCCGTCCCGGCGAAGGTGACCTTGCCGCCGTCCGAGGCCACGATGGAGGCCCCATAGGACCCGGCGATATCGATGCCGGAGTGGAAGCTGTAGGAGCCAAAGATATACCGGGAACCGTAGCCCGAGGTGACCCGGCCGTAAATGGGCCAGACGAACGTACCGGTGGCCATGGTCTTGGGCCGGGGCTTGGTGCCCACCGCCACCACCTGGGTGACCGGCTGAGAGTGAACTTCGGTGGAATTGATGACCCGCTCCTGCTCCACGCCGTTGACGTAGGTCACATCGGCGTTGTAGGTGGCCCAGCCCTCTACGCCGGCGGTCCGGATCTTGGTGTAGCCCTGATAGATGGAGCTGTCAGGGATCTCCTCCACCTCAAAAGGCACCGCGGCGTCATAGGTCACGTTGTCGGTGGTCTCCACCGAAAGGAAGGGCACGGCCTGACTGATGGTGAGCACGTCGCCGATCTGGAGGCGGTTGATGTCCACATCGGGATTCAGGACCTCCAGCTCCTTCATAGTCATGCCCTGGCTGTTGGCGATGCCGGAGAAGGTATCCCCGGGCTGGACGGTGTAATCCACCTGCTCCATACTGTTGGAGGTGAGGACCGCCGCCATATCCCCAATGTCCCGAAGGGCGGCGGTGGGGGTGTACTCCCGGGTGACGGTCAGATCCTCCACGAACCGGGAGGAAACGGTGTTTTCATTGATATAGGGGGCCTTGATGGACTCCAGCATGGCGTCCAGAGCCTCCCAGTCGTCGGCCGCGCCGATCATCTGCCCGTTCACCGTCAGCACCGAGGTCTTCATCACCTCGCCGATCTGGTCGAAGAGGT
>CANPNN010000017.1 GCA_947575475.1 uncultured Pseudoflavonifractor sp. | reverse complement strand
GCGGTGGACGACCCCCGGAAGGACAAGGACCCGGAGCGGCGGATGCACTCTGACCCGGTGCCCCGGATGGGGGGCCTTGCCATCGTGCTGGGCTTTCTTCTCAGTACCCTGATCTTTGTCCCTATGACCCCCCAGCTTCAGGGAGCCCTTTTAGGGGCGGTCATCATCGTGGTGCTGGGCGTGTTTGACGACATCTACGACCTGCGGGCCAAGTTCAAGCTGGCGGTCCAGCTTTTTGCCGCCCTCATCGCCGTGCTGACGGGCAACGTCATCGAATATATCTCCAACCCCAACCTCTTTTCCGCCGACCCTTACTGGAAGCTGGGGATCCTGTCCATTCCCGTCACGGTGCTCTGGATCGTGGCCATGACCAACGCCGTCAACCTCATCGACGGCTTGGACGGCTTGGCCTGCGGCGTTTCCTCCATCAGCTCCCTGACCCTGCTGGTCATCGCCCTTCTCTTAGGGGAGCCTACCGTGGCCCTCTTGGTGGCGGCGCTGGCGGGAGGGTGTCTGGGCTTTCTTCCTTACAACATGAACCCGGCCAAGATCTTTATGGGGGACACCGGCTCCACTTTTTTGGGGTATATTTTAGCGGTCATCTCGGTCCAGGGCCTTTTCAAGATGTACACCCTCATCTCCTTTGTGGTGCCCTTCCTTCTCTTCGGCCTTCCCATCTTTGATACCTGCTTTGCCTTCATCCGCCGCATCGCCCATGGCCAAAGCCCCATGCACGCCGACCGGAGCCACGTCCACCACCGTTTGATCGACATGGGCTTTTCCCAGAAGCAGGCGGTGGCGGTACTGTACGTCATCACCGCCATTCTGGGCCTTTCCGCCGTGGTCCTTACCACCAGCGGGGCGGTGAAGGCCATGCTGCTCCTGTTCGCCTTCTGCGTGGCGGGGGCGGTAGCCCTCAGTATTTACTACGGCGCCCACAGGCCCCGCCGGGACGGGAGAGGGGAGGACAAAAAATGAGCAAGCTGCGCGTCATGTCCATTTTCGGCACCCGGCCCGAGGCCATTAAAATGGCCCCCTTGGTCAAGACCTTGGCAGGCCGGGAGACCATAGAGAGCCTTTGCTGCGTCACCGCCCAGCACCGCCAGATGCTGGACAGCGTGCTGGATATTTTCCAAATAAAGCCCGACTTCGACCTTGACATCATGGAGCCGGGCCAGACCCTCTCCACCATCACCACCAAGTGCCTTTTGGGCTTGGAGAAGGTGTTTGCCGCGGCGCGGCCCGACCTGGTGCTGGTCCACGGGGACACCACCACCGCCTTCTCCGCCGCCCTTGCCGCCTTCTACGGACAGGTGAAGCTGGGCCACGTGGAGGCGGGCCTTCGCACCTACGATAAGTATTCCCCCTTTCCCGAGGAGATGAACCGGACCTTGGTGGGGGACCTTGCCGACCTCCATTTCAGCCCCACCGCCGCCAACCGGGACAATCTCTGCCGGGAGGGGATCACCAAGGGGGTCTTTCTTACGGGCAACACGGTCATCGACGCCATGAAGACCACTGTGCGGCCCGATTTTGCCTTCCCCACCCAGCTTTTGAACCACTTGGATTATGAGAATAGGACCGTTATCCTTGTGACCTGCCACCGCCGGGAAAATTACGGCGAGCCGATGAAAAATATTATGACCGCCCTGCGCCGCTTGGCGGAGGCCTATCCTCAGACAGAGCTTGTCTATCCCGTCCATCTCAGCCCGGTGGTCCGGGAGGCGGCGGGGAAGTATCTGGCCGGCCATGAGCGCATCCACCTTATTGACCCCATCGACGTGGAGGAGATGCACAACCTTATGTCCCGCTGCGCCTTTGTCATGACCGACTCCGGCGGATTGCAGGAGGAGGCCCCCGCCCTGGGCAAGCCCGTGCTTGTCCTGCGCCGGGAGACCGAGCGGCCAGAAGCGGTGGCGGCGGGCACAGTGAAGCTGGCGGGCACCGATGAGGAGGAGATCTATGCCTTGGGCGCCCAGCTTGTCACCGACAAAAGCGTCTATGACGCGATGGCCCACGCGGTCAATCCCTACGGTGACGGCCGCGCCTGTGAGCGTATCGCGGACGCCATCGAATATACCTTCGGTTTCCGGGACAAGGCCCCGGAGGAATTTCAAGCATAAGGGCAGTTTGGCCCGTCAGAAGGAAAGGAGGGACCGGGCGTGGAGCGCAATAACCGCACCGTCTTGGTGATCCTCATCGCCATCGTCATCGCCGTGGCGGTCTTTTCCAGCTTCGGCCTGCCCCTGTTCGCCGGTCCCACGCCCACCATCACCCTGCCCACTCCCGTCCCCGCAGGGACCCAAGGGCCCGGAGACGTGGAGCAGATGGGAGGGGCCAGAGTAGAGGTGACCCCGGACACCGTCCAGAACGTCATTGCCGTCATGGACCGGTTAGAGAGCTATTCCCGCGCCGTTACCACCACCTTGGAGGGGGTTTCCGCCACCGCCTATGTCTGGGTGGACGGGGACTGGACAAGGGCGGATATGGATCTGCCCTCCGGCCTTACCGTCCACACTATCGTGGGGGAGGGCCGGCTCTGGCGGTGGTATAACGCTGAAGAGACCGTCCTCTCTTGGGCCGCCGACAGCTCTTCGGTAGACGTGGAGGGCCAGCGCATCCCCACCTATGAGGATGTGCTGGAGCTGGATGTGGACTCCATTACCGCCGCGGGCTATGAAGAAAAAAACGGCGAGGCCTGCGTCTATGTGGAGGTCCTTGTCCCGGAGCTGGACCAAGTAGAGAGGTACTGGGTCTCTGAGCGTACCGGCCTTCTCGCGGCGGCCGAGACGGTGGCCTCGGGAGAGCTTGTCTACTCCATGACCGCCGCGGCCCCGGAGGTCCCAGCGTCGGCGGCGGCCTCCTTCGCCCTTCCCGACGGCTCGGTCCTCCACACCGTGGGGGAGACCGAGAGGGTCTTACAGGAGGAGCATTAGCCCCAGCGTGATGAGCAGTTCCAGGTTTTCCTCCCGGTCGTCCAAAAAGAGGAACAGCAAGATCAGCAGGAGCAGTACGTCTCCCGTGTCCAGATCTTCTAATTTCAAACTTTTCAAAAGCCCGCCCAGCCCGGTTTTTTCTTTGGCGGGCGGGGTTTTTGCTTCCGGCCGGGACCGGCCCATCCGGTCGTCCCAGTTCTGGGAGAGATAGGGGTTATACATGGCCGCCCTCCTCCTTCAGAAGCTGGATCGCCACCCGGACCACACGGGAAAGGCGGGCCACCTTCTCCGCCTTCTCCATTTTCTCCAGCCGCTCGGCCCGGAGAAAGGGCTTCAGGGCAGAGAGAAGGGCTGCTTTTTCGTTGTCCTGGGCAGAGTATTCGGAAAAGACCCGCAAAGCGATCTGGATGAGCCGGGGGTCGATGTCCAAATTCCCGCCCCCCAGCATTCCCAGCAGGGCGCCCAGGTCGGGGACCGGCTGGGATGGTCCGGGGTCATCTGGTCCCTTCGGCTCTTCAAATTCCACCGGTTCGAAAGGACCAGTTGTTCCGGAATCTTCCATATCATGTAAAGTAAACTTGACATCCTCCACCGGAGGCGGGGGAGGAGGAGTCTCTGCAGAGGTAGGTCCCCCGGTGAGGGCGCGGGCAACGGCGGCGATCTGGCTCATAGCCTCGGGGTCGCCCAAAATGGCCTGTAATTGTTCCTGAAGGTCCGCCATTGCCCGGTTCCTCCTCTAAAAAGGGTATTTTTTTACTTTTGGGTCTTTTTTTGGAACGCCTCTGCCGCTTTGGCCCCCTCAGGGCTTCCCATGACCTGGTTCAGAATACCCATGAGGGCGTCGGGCTTTCCCTTGGCGGCGGCCTGGGTGGCGGCCTTCAGCCCGTTGCCCCCCGCCTGGCTGAGCAGAGATACCAGCTTCTGCGTCTCCGGGGAGGACAGCAGGGACTTGAGAGCGGAAGGGTCCCCCAAAAGCTGGGCGGCCTGAGGGTCTTTCTTCAAAGCGTCAAAGCTGGGATCGGGTTTGGTCATAAAGGTCCCTCCAAACAAATATAGTTGGTTTCCCTTTATTATATGAATGAGGACAGGAAAGGTGAACAGCGTATGAAATGGCTGGTATTTTCAGATTCCCACGGCAATTTGGGCTTCATGCAGAAGGCGGTGGAGCAGGAGCAGCCCGACCGCATCCTCCATCTGGGGGATGTGAGCCGGGACGCGGAGCGGGTCCAGGCTCTCTATCCCGCCATCCCCGTGGAGATGGTCCGGGGCAACTGCGACGGCTGGGGCGGCGACGCCCCAACGGAGCGGGAGCTCTCCTTCCTGGGCCAAAAAATCTGGATGTGCCACGGTCACGAGTACCATGTGAAGCTGGGCATCGGGATGCTGACTGCGGAGGCCCGGCGGAAGGAAGCGGCGGTGGTCCTCTTCGGCCACACCCACGAGCCCACCTGCTTTCGGGAGGGCCCCCTGTGGGTCATGAACCCTGGCACCGTCAGCGGCTTCCCCCGGGCCACTTACGGCGTGATCGAGGAGCGGGACGGGGAGATCTACTGCCGGCTGGAGGTCATCCGATGAAGGGGAAAAGAGCCTGTATGCTTGTCCTGTGCCTGTGTCTACTGGCGGGGTGCGCCCGGAGGGGTGGGGAGAAAAAAGGCCCGGAGGTAACGCCGCCCCCCACCGTAGCCCCCACGCCCACGGCGGCTCCCACCCCGGAGCCTGTGGAGACGGCGGAGCCTACCCCGACCCCGGCCCCAAAACAGGAGCTGCCCCTTGGGGCCATGCTCCTGCTGGAATTGGAGGAGACCGACCGGGTGATGGACAAGGCCACCGGGGACCTGAACGGGGACGGCGTAGAGGATTGGGCGGTGGTAGCAGAACGTCCTTCCAAGGCGGAGGAGCCGGGGGAGTATTTTACCGACGCGCCCCGGACCCTCGCCATCCTGCTGGGAGACGGGAAAGGCGGATTTTATTTGGGGCAGACCAACGACCATTTTATCCGCCGGGACGCCCAAGGGGGAGTATTTGGCGACCCCTATGAGGGAATTTACATCCAAAATGGAGAGCTCCACTATAAAGACTACGGCGGGAGCGCATGGAAGTGGGGGAACGACTACGCCTTTTCTTGGCAGGGAGATGGACTGGCCTTGACCGGCTTGGAGACCATGAGCCGGTATGGCGAGCGGGGCGTGACGGAGAGCTATGATTTTCTGGCGGGAGAGTATACCCAGCGGGCCTTTTCGGAGGGGGCTTGGGACTGCGGGACCGGACTTCTCTGGGAGCAGGACATATCCGCCGAGTTTCTCAGGCTGGAGGACATGCCCAATGCGTGGGAGGGAGAGCCTTGGAGGGAACAGCTCCCACCCCTGCCCGACCTGACGGTGAGATTTTACGGCTATGAGGAAGGGCGGAGCGGGGACAAAGGCCCGGAGGAAATTCTGGATGGGGTCCGGAAGGAGCGTTTTCCGGATATGAGCCGGGTAGAGCTTTCTTGGACGGAGGAGACCCGGAGCAATTATGCCAAGGCGATGGGCGGGGAGATCCCCGGCTATTACTATGCCGACGGGGAGGGAAGGCTGTCTTGGTTCGCGGGCAGCAGCGTGATATATGAGAGCTGGGACGGGGAGACGATGGAATTTTACTGAGAAAAGGGAACCGGAGCCTGAAAACTCCGTCTAAAAAGACAAATACAAAGGAAGGGACGACCCTGATGGCCAATGATCTGGCGACAAAGGTATTGTATGAAGTCCGCAAAGCCGTAGTCGGCAAGGACGACGTGGTAGCCAAGGCCCTCCTTGCCATTCTGGCGGGGGGCCATATTCTCATGGAGGACATCCCTGGCGTGGGCAAGAGCACCCTGGCGGTGGCCTTCTCCAAGGCTCTGGGCCTTACCTACAAGCGGGTCCAGTTCACCCCCGACGTGCTGCCCTCCGACCTTACGGGCTTTTCCATCTACAACAAGGATACGGGGGCCATGGACTACCAGCCGGGGGCCCTTCTGTGCAATCTCTTTCTGGCCGACGAGCTGAACCGGGCCACCTCCCGGACCCAGTCCGCCCTTCTGGAGGCTATGGAGGAGCGCCAGGTCACCGTGGACGGGGTGACCCGCCCGGTCCCCAGCCCCTTCCTGGTCATCGCCACCCAGAACCCGGCGGGGGCCTCGGGGACCCAGCCCCTGCCCGACTCCCAGATGGACCGGTTCATGATCCGCCTTTCTTTGGGCTACCCCGACGAGGAAAACGAGGTGGAAATGCTCCGCCGCAAGCAGAGGGGCAATCCCCTGGACGGGGTGAAGCAGATCACCGACGGAGAGGGCCTGGAGGAGGCCCGCCGGGTGGTGGCCTCTGTCCATATCAGCGACGAGATCGCCCAGTACATCGTGCGCCTCACCGCCGCCACCCGGACCCACCCTCTGGTCCACCAGGGGGGCAGCCCCCGCGCCACCCTGGCGGTAGCTGCCATGGCCCGGTCCATGGCCTGGGTCCAGGGGCGGGACTACGTGGTGCCCCAGGACGTGAAAAGCGTCTTCCGGGATACGGTTTCCCACCGGCTTTTGCTGACGGGCCGGGGCATTTCGGAGGGAGCGGACCCGGCGGCGGATGCCCTCAAAAGCGTATCCGCCCCCAAGCTTCCCTAAAAAACAATGGTAAAACGATGGTTGTGCTGGCTTCTGGCTCTGCTGGGGGCTTTGGTCCTCCGGGTGGCTTACACAGGCTGGCTGGCGGGCTTTGTGCTGGCGGGGGTGCTGTGCCTGCCGGCCCTGGGACTTCTGGCGTCCCTGCCCGCCATCCTGGCGGCGAAGGTGGAACTGACCCCGGGCCCGGCTCAGGTCCCCCGGGGCGGCCCCGGGGTCTGGCGGGTCACAGGCCGCAGCGCCCTGGGCCTGCCCCTGGGCAGGATAAAGGTGACGGTCAGGACCGTCAATGAGATGAACGGTCTATCTTATACGACCCAAAAGACCTGGTTTCTCCCCGGAGCGGGGGTGAGAGTAAGTCTCCCCGCCCCGGCGGACCACTGCGGCCTTTTGACGGGGAGGCTGACCCACGTCTGGGCCCTGGACAGCCTGGGCCTTTTCTGGCTGCCCCTTCGCCGGAGCGGCCCCGCCCGGCTCTGGGTGGAGCCTGTACCCCAGGGCGCCGATCTGCCGCCTCTGCCGGAGGAGGAAGCTCCCGGCGTCCGCCCCCGCCCCGGCGGCGGCCCCGGCGAGGACTACGATCCCCGGGAGTACCGCCCCGGAGACCCTCTCAGTTCCATCCACTGGAAGCTCTCCGCCAAGCGGGACGAGCTGGTGACAAAGGAGACTCTGGAGACGGTAAAGCCTCTGCCCCTCCTGACCCTGGACCCCTTCGGGGACCCGGACACATTGGACAAAACGCTGGACTTGCTCTCCGGAGTCAGCGCAACGCTGCTGACCCTGGGCCGCCCCCACGCGGTGGCCTGGGCCGACCCCACCACCGGGGAGCTCTGCCGCTGTCCCATATCCGGGGAGGAGGACCTGCGCCGCTGTTTGGAGGCCCTTCTGTCCCAACGCGCCCCCCTGACGGGAAAGTCGGTGCTGGACCAGGCCAACCTGGGGAGGAAGTCCCTCCACCTGAAACCGGGAGGTGGGACGGCATGAAACACAAAAAGATCCATCTCTGGACCCTCCTCGCCGACGCCCTGTTTCTCTTCCTGGCCCTTGTCTCCGTTGCCTTCGGGGCGGTGACCGCCTACCATATGGAGGTCGTCCCCTCCGCCTTATGGATAGGGGCGGCGGCCCTGACATTGACAATGGTGGGGCTGATGAACCTGCCCAAATACCGCTTCCCCGCGACAGCAGGGGTCCTGGCCCTGTGGGCCTGGGGTCTCTGGCGGCTGTGGAAGCCCCTGGTCTGGGGCGGCACCCGGATCCAGTGCGACGTGGTGAACCTTATCGCCTCAAAAATACCCAATGTAACGGGGATCGTCCCCGTCATAGAGCTGTCGGACGAGCTGTGGATCCAGGTGACCACCCTGTGGCTGCTGATGGTGGGCGTGGTCTACGCCCTGGTGCTGGCCCTGCTGCTGTGTCGGCTGCGGCGTGCCCTCCCGGTGCTGCTGTGGACCCTCCTGCCCATCCTGCCCGCCCTCTGCGTCACCGAGGCCCCCGACCCCCTTCCTGCGGCGGGCCTGCTGGCGGTGTGGCTCACCCTGGTCTTGACCTCCCTGACCGACAGCCGGGACCCGTCGGGCGCCGCCCGCCAACGGCTGGGGAGCCTTCTTTGCGTGCTGTTGGCCCTGTCCCTTCTGGCCCAGCGTCTGCCCGTTCAGGGCACCGCCCAGCCCCTCTGGGCCGCCGATATCCGGGAGGCCCTGATCAACGGGGCCAGCCGGGGGGATTTCTCCGCCCTTCTGAGCCGCTGGAGCGGCTGGGTGGGGGCGGGCTCCACCGAGTACATGAATCTGCTGGGCAGCGCCCCTGCCCGGACAGGCCGGACAGCTCTCAGAGTGACGGCCAGCCAGGGGGGAAAATACTACCTGCGGGGCTACTCGGCCGATATCTATACCGGCCGCCGCTGGGAGCCCCTGGGCCGGGAGGCCAAGGAGGAACTGGAGGTCATCCGGGAGACGGGGATGGAGCCCCTTCTGATACTGGGGGAGCGGGCCCGGGAGTCGACCGATTATGACTATGTCAGCTATCAGAACGGGGAGCGCATCTCCATCAAGGGGGAGAACTCCGCCACCCTGACGGTGGAGAACGTGGCGGCTCCCGGCGGGTGTATCTACTATCCCTATGGGCTGGTCCAGCTGCCGGAAAATGCCACCTTCGGCGGGGACTCCCACCTGGAGCGGACGGGGGCCGTTTGGGAGCACACCTTCGCCTTCTACCCTGAATGGGAGCGGGTGTCCTGGTACAAGGGGGAGGAGAGCGGCCCCTACTATGACTTCGTCTACGCCCACCAGCTCCAGGTTCCCGATGATCTGCGCCCCATCCTGGAGGACTGGCTCCGCCAGGCTACCGGGGAGGCGATGGGGGAGTATGGCCTGGCCTTCGCCAACCTGGAGGAGTACGTCCGCTATGCCAAGGGCTACGACCTCTGGCGGGAGCGGATCTCGGGGCAGCTTTATGAGCTATACCAGACATTGGCGCGAAGCGGAAATTGGGACGAGACCTACTACCAGTCCCTGGCGGACGACCTGCGGAACAGCGGTCCCACCCCGGAGGACTTTGAGAGGGCCCAAATCACTCCAGAGGACCTGGAGGAGTACCGTGATTGGTATGTGAGCATGATGACCGGCGTGATGATCAACTATCTGGCTCAGACAACCCGCTACGACCGGGACACTCCCGCCCCCCCAGCGGGCCGGGACTACGTGGACTGGTTCCTCAACGAGAGCAAACAGGGCTACTGTATGCACTACGCCACCGCCGCCACCCTGCTCCTGCGAGCGGCGGGTATCCCCGCCCGGTATGTCAGCGGCTACGTGGCCAACATTCCTTGGCGGACCAACACGGTGGAGGTCACCGACCACGCCGCCCACGCCTGGGTGGAGGTCTATATCGACGGGGTGGGCTGGTATCCCCTGGAGGTGACCCCCGGCTTCCAGAGTAACGCCATGGGGGACATTCCGGACCTGGAGTCGGGAAACGCCCAGGCCACCGTGGCCCCTACCGCCGCCCCCAGTCCCACCCCCAGCCCGACCCCCAGCGCGGCCCCCAGTCCTACGCCTTCCGTCCCTCCCAGCGCCGCCCCCACCCCCAGCCAGGCCCCCGGTGAGCAAACCGGGCCGGGAAGCGGGGAGGGGAAGGGCCTCTCCCTTCCCTCCGGGGTATGGTATGCCCTTGGAGCCGCGCTTCTGCTGGTCCTGTCCCTCCGGGGGCGGAAGTATGTACTGTCCCGCCGCCGGGAGAAGCTGCGGGGGGAGGATACCAACGCCGCCGTCCTCTACGCCTACCGCTGTTATGAGGGCTTGAAACCCTGGGGCGGGGTGGAGAATGAGGAGCTTACCGCCCTGGCGGAGAGGGCAAAGTTCAGCCAGCACACCCTCACCCCCGCCCAGCGGGACCGGGGAGCGGAGCTTTTCCGGGAGGAGGCCCGCCGGGTCTATGGGGTCCTGCCGGCATGGAAAAAGCCACTTTTCACCATTTTGTGGGTAAAATAATAAATACCGCAGAGAGGCGGCAGGGAAACCCCTGCCGCCTCTCTACAAATGAGGAGAGAAGTACGCGTTTTTTATTTGACCTGGCTCAGAGCGTCGGTCACAGCCTCTTTGATGGCCTTGGAGGTGATGGTGGCGCCGGAGACATTGTCCACCTCAGTGGAGCCGGCCTTCACGATGGCGTCGGGGAGGGCCGCGATGGCCTTATCGCCGATGCCGGCGGTCTCCTTGTTGTCCAGGACTTCCACCTTGGCGATCTTGCCGTTCTCCACGGTGACCTTCACGTAGAGGTCGCCGCCCATGGCGTTGTGGCTCACGCCCAGGTACTCGTTGGAGCCGAGAGTGACGTCGGGACCTTCGGAGATGATGTCGTTTTCCACGCCGATGGTGTATTGGGGGGTGGAGACGACCTTCCGCTGGACCTTGCAGGCGGGCAGGGCCTCCTTCTCAGCCGCGGCGTTTTTGCCGGCGATCTGACCGAAGATGATGCACTCGGCCATGTTGCCGCCGCCCTGATACATGAAGCTGGTGATGCCGCCGAACTCACCGGCGGAGTAGAGGTGGGGGATGGGCTCGCCGTTGTTGCCCAGGATCTCGGCATTCTCATTGCGCCGGGCGCCTCCCTGGGTGTTCAGAATGGCGGGGATCAGCTCGATGGCGTAGTAGGGGCCTTTGCCGGCCACGGCGCGCATGGTATCCACGCTGCGGTCAAATTTCTCGTCTCTGCCGTTTTTGACAGAACGGTTAAAGTCGGAGATGGTCTGGGACAGAATGTCGGCGTCCATACCGGTCTTCTCGGCAAGCTCGGCCAGGGTGGAGGCGCTTACCATGGAGTCCAGAGCCTCCTGGGGCAGCGTCTCGCGGATCAGCTGGACCTGGGCCTCGTCAAAGAAGAGGAAGGAGCGGGTGGGACGCTTGGGGTTATCCCAGGCGCCGCCCTGGTAGATGTGGCCGTGGCGCATATTTTCATCCTCCCGGAGGTACCGGCTGCCGTCGGCGGCCAGGAGCATGACGCTGCCGTTGGCCACGGCGGGACCGTAGGCGCCGCCCTGACCGTGGGCGCTGATGGCGCGCTGACCCTCCTCCACCAGGAAGGACATGCCGCCGAAATAGCCGATGCCGTCGCCCTCATAGACGTCCATGTGCCACATGTCGGCGCCGACCTCCATGGCCATCCGGTGACCGTCGCCGGTGTTGTAGAGGGTGCCGATGGCGGCGGAGGCGGGCAGGCCCAGGTAGGTCTCCACCATCTCGGGATTATTCTCAAAACCGCCGCAGGCCATGACCACGCCGTTGTTGGCCCGGATGTTCAGCGTTTTGCCCTCCCGCTCCACCTGGACGCCGATGATGGTCTTGGACTCCGGATCCTGGATCAGGTGAACGGCGGGGGACTCAAACCAAACGTCGATCTTGTCGGCGCGGTCAACCACGCTCTGGCGCAGGAGCTTCCAAAGGTGCTGGTCGCCAGTGCCGGGGATCACAGTGCACAGGGCGATCTTGTCGCTGCCGGGAAGCTCGGGATACTCGGGGGACATGGAGGCCAGCAGAGGAATGATGGACCAGTCCATCCACTTGCCGGGATCGGTGCCGAAGCTCTCCGCCATAAGAGTCTTCATGCCGGCGATGCCCTTGGCGTAGACCTCGAGGGAGGCCTCGTTGTAATCCCGGTTTCCCTGGAGAGCCTTATAGTAGGCCAGGGTGGCGTCATAGTCGTCGTTGCCGTAAGCCAGGAACTGGCCGCACAGGCGGGTGTTGCCGCCCTCCTCGCCCATGGGGGCCTTTTCCACCACCAGGACGTTGGCGTTCTCATCGGCGGCGGTCTTGGCGGCTACGGCCCCGGCGCCGCCGAAGCCCACCACCACCACGTCATACGCGCCGTCCCAGGCGATGGTGTCGGCGTAGGTGTAGTTGGAGGCGGTGGACAGCTTGGCGGTGCTGGGATCGTTCCTGTCCCACTCCACCTGGAGACCCAGCAGCTCGCTGAGGTAGCGGACGGGGGCATAGGTGGCCCCCTCGTAGCTGAAGACCTCGGCGGCGGTGCCGTCAGACTTCTGGGGGGTGACGGACTGACCGTCCACGGTGAGAACCATGGGGGAGACGGTGATGGTCTTCTCCACCCCGGCCGCCGCGGCGACAGTGCCCAGAACCATGACACAGGCCATGGCCAGGGCGGCGATCCTTTTTTTCATCTTGATATCCTCCTCTGCTGTTTTTAGAATAGATTCATTAAATCGATTCAATGAATCTATTCAATAATTTACAGGATAAGGGAGGGCTTGTCAAGAAGAACCTGATAATTTTTTATCATTTTGTGGGACTTGACAAGAGCGGGAGGAAGCCGATATGATAGGAAAAGAAAACCGGGAGAAGGTGGAGTGGTGACAGAGGGGACAAAGCGGCAGCAGCAGGCGGCGCAGACAAAGGACAGGATCACCCAATGTGCGATAAGGCTTATTATGGAGCGGGGGTATGACGCCATCACCATCTCCGATATCTGTCGGGAGGCGGGGGTGTCCAACGGGAATTTCTATCACTATTTTACTTCCAAGGATGATGTGCTGCTGTTTAACTACAGCGGCTTTGACGAGTTTGTGGAGAGAGAGTTCTCCAAGCTTCATTTTGACAGCCCCAAGGAGGCCATCCTGGCCCTGATCTACGAGCAGGTGGTGGGGGTGAACGAGGTGGGCCCGAAATATCAGGCCCAATGTATGCAGGCCCAACTGAAGCATCAGGGCGGCTTTGTGATCGAGCGGGACCGGTATTTCCACCGGTACTTGCAGAAGCTGGTGGAGCAGGCCGTCCAGGCCGGGGAGATCCACCCCTCCTATGGGGCGGAGGAGGTGGCCCGGATGATCCTGCAGACCTCCCGGGGGATCCTGTTCGACTGGTCCATCCGCGGAGGGCCTTACCCGGCGGAAAAGCAGGCGATGGAGACGTTGCAGATTCTTTTTGTGGCGCTCCGTCAGCCCAAACCGCCGGAGAAGCCCTATGAATCCAGGATGCTGGACGATCAGAAGTAGATGGACAGAAAGAAAGGGCCCGGAGGTCAGCCCTCCGGGCGCTTTGCCATGTTACCCGATAAACATCTGTGTCCAGTGATTTCCCTGGGAGACGTAGCCCACCCCGATCTGGGTAAAGCTGGGGTTCAGGATGTTTTTCCGGTGCCCCTCGGAGTTCATCCAGCTGTTGACCACCGCCTGGGGGGTGGGGTAGCCGTAGGCGATGTTCTCCCCCGCAGTCCGGTAGGTGAGGCCGAAGGCCCGTATCATTTGGAAGGGGCTTCCGTAGGTGGGGCTGGTGTGGGAGAAGTAGAAGTTGTCCGCCATATCCTGGGACTTATAGCGGGCCACCCGGCTCAGCTCCCAATTCAAGCCCAGCTCCCCAAGGCCGCTCTCACGGCGGATGGCATTCACCAGCCGGACCACCTCCGCCTCAAAAGAGAGCACCCCCTGGTCAAGCTGAGGGATATTCAAACTTTCACCGGGGTAGATGAGATCGGGATCTGCCACCTGGGGGTTGGCGGTGATGATCTCGCTGGTACCTACCTTGTAGCGGACCGCCAGCTTCCACATGGTGTCGCCGGGGATCACCGTATGGGTCAGGGCGTGGGCGCCGGGGGAGAGGAGGGCGCCGCCCAGCACAGTGGCGCAGAGAAGGGACAAGACCCTTTTTTGGAATGTCATAGAAATCACCTCATAATTTAGAGTTCCCGGAAGGGACTGTAAAAATTGTAACTGTTTTGTAACCTTTTTGCAAATGCAATGGTTTCCATCCCCGTTTGATTTTTCCTGTGGCCTATGCTATACTGGTCCGGCCACGAAAGGGAGGAAGGACTATGCTCGATATTTTCAATGTCACCATTCCGGCCCTGACGGGGGACGCCCCCCGTCGAGCCTATGTATATGTGCCCGATTTCTGCGGGGAGGACGGTTCCCTCCGCCTGCCGGTCCTCTATATGTTCGACGGCCATAACCTGTTTTCTGATGAGGAGGCCACCTACGGCAAAAGTTGGGGGCTTTTGGACTACATGGAGGAGACCCGCCCCCCCCTCATCATCGCCGCGGTGGAGTGCAACCACTCCCCCGACCACGGGAGGCTGAAGGAATACTGCCCCTACTCCTGCGAGATGCCGGGAGTGGGGAAGATCGTGGGGAAGGGCAAGACCACCATGGACTGGCTGGCAGGGGAGTTCAAGCCCTTTATCGACGCCCACTTTCCCACCCTCCCCGACCGGGAGCATACCTTCATCGGGGGCAGCTCCATGGGCGGGCTTATGAGCCTTTACGCCGTGATGAAATACAATAAGGTCTTTTCCCGGGCCGCCGCTTTGTCCCCCTCTGTCTGGTTTGGGCGGGAGAAGCTGGACTCTATGCTGCGCTCGGCCCGGATCAAGACGGACACGGTGGTCTATATGGACTACGGGGCCCGGGAGCTGGGCTACCACCCGGAGATGGCGGGGCAGTTCCGGCACGTGACCGACCTGCTGCTGGAGCGGAAGGTGGACCTCACCTCCCGCATCGTGCCCAATGGGAACCACAATGAGGCCAGTTGGGAGAAGCAAATTCCATTTTTTATGAATGTGCTGCTGTATGAGGTGGAGTGAGGGGGAGCGCCCAAAAGAGCTTTTCCCAGTGGTGTGGGGTGAACAAAATGACGGATTGGATGGGTCCTTATATTGATGTTGTATAAAAAACGGAGGAACGCGGTATGCGCTCCTCCGTTTTTCCCTGTTGCATTTTGCGCTTTGCTGTGCTAAACTGTTAAAAACAATTTTGAGGTGACGGTATGGAGACCCAATATTTTAAGGACTACAGTCCCGCTCTGGGGCGGGAGATGGAGTGCAAGGTCTACGGCCACGCCGGCAGGCCGGTGCTGTTCATCCCCTGTCAGGACGGGCGGTTCTTTGATTTTGAAAATTTCAAGATGACCGACGTGTGGGCCCCCTGGATCGAATCGGGGAAGGTGATGGTATTCTCCATCGACACCATGGACAAGGAGAGCTGGTCGGATAAGGAGGGGGATCCCTACTGGCGGATCCGGCGGTATGAGCAGTGGATCGACTA